>DATAYX010000320.1:0-1756 GCA_036272355.1 Acidimicrobiales bacterium | reverse complement strand
TCGATCGGCGGCAACGACGTCGTCCCCTGTGCGAAGGCGAGCAACCCGATCACGTGCGTCGGCACGGCGGTGTCCACGATCAAGACGAACGTCACGTCGATCGCGTCACAGCTGCGAGCGGCCGCCGGCCCGAAGGTCCCGCTCATCGGCTCGACATATCCCGACGTGATCCTCGGCATCTACGTCTTCCCGACCAACCCGGGCTCCACCGGCGCGATCAACCTGGCCAACCTCTCGGTCGTCGCGTTCAAGGCGCTCGTGAACCCGGCGCTCTCCCAGTCCTACGCCACGTCGCTCGGCGCCTTCGTCGACGTCACCAAGGCCAGCGGTGGGTACTCCTCACTCAAGCGCACCGTCCACACCAACGCGTACGGGACGATCCCGGTGCCCGTGGCGAGCGTCTGCACGTTGACCTGGTTCTGCCAGAAGGGCGACATCCACCCGACGAACGCGGGCTACACCCTCATCGGGAAACTGATGGTCGCCAAGTACCACGCCATCAAGAGGCGCTGACGCCAACCAGGGCGGCCCCTACTCAGAGCTGTGGGCTGGTCGTGTCGCCGTTGGACAGCGGGGTACCCGGGGTGAAGGCCACGCCCCGGACGACCTGGCCGTACGTCGGCTGCACCGTGGGGTGGAACTTCTCGTGCGTCACCTGGCTGCCCGAGGTCGCGCCCAGCTCGTCGGTGATCGAGACCAACCGGTTCGGGTCGGCGCCCTGGTCGCCCGAGCCGCTCACCGTCGACGTCGACGCCCACAGCGTGACCGTGCCGTCGCTGTTGACATGGCCGGCCAGGTTGCGCAGGCCGTCGGTGGCGGGAGACCACGGGAGGCCCGATCCGCCGTCGGTGTCGTTCAGGCCGGTGGGGTACTTGTGGCCGGCACTGTCGGGCAGCACCTTGTAGGGCGCCCCCAGATCGAGGCCGCCCTGCAGCACGTAGTCCAGCTGCCAGGTGCCGGTCGACGTGTCGAGCGACCACTTCTGCAGGCCCGCGGTCGTCGAGGCCGCAGCTGCGGTGAAGGAGTTCGTCGTCGGGTCGTAGGTGTTGTCGCCGGCGCCCTCGTCAGCCACGTAGAGCGTCGTGGGGTTGGCGAACCACACGCCGAACGGATAGTCCGACGCATCGGTTGCACCCTTGGCGATCGCGGTCGGGAACCCTTTCAGGATGCAGGAGTTCGCGGGTTCGAGCCCCGGGTTCTTCGTGGTGAGGCCGAGTGCCGGGTAATTCGTGGAGTAGGTCGGGGGCGCCCAGGTCGATGCGCTCGGCAAGGTGGCCGACGCCGAGGGGAGCCCGGTGCCGTTGGTGTTGGTGCAGGTGCTCCCGCTGGAATCGGCGAAGTAGACCGAGTCGACGCCGTTGCTGCCGGATCCCTTGGTGAAGTACGCGACACCGTTGTAGACGGTGAGACCGCGGTAGTTGTTGTCCTTGCCCGACTTGTCGGCGCTGTCGCCGAGCTGCTTGACGTTGAAGTTCCCGTACGGCGTCGGCGTGCCCGGGTTCTGATCGGCCTCGGGCGTCGTGGCAGCACTGAAGATCTGCGATCCCGCACCGTCGATGACCTGTGGCGGCTCAGGGTTGGCGCCGTTGCCAGCATTGCCGACGGCGAAGATCGTTCCATTGGCGCCGTCCTGGGGGTCGAGGAGCGCGGCCCGCCCGTTGTCGCCACTGAACGCGTTCGTCTCAGTGAAGACGAAGTTCTGTGACTTGTCGACCTGACCCACCACGCGGTAGGTCGGCGTCGCCGAGTCGGCGAT
>DATAYX010000319.1:0-2357 GCA_036272355.1 Acidimicrobiales bacterium | reverse complement strand
CAGGACGCGCTCGCCCACCCCACCTGGTCGATGGGACCCAAGATCACCATCGACAGCTCGACGCTGATGAACAAGGGCCTCGAGGTCATCGAGGCGCACGAGCTGTTCGGCATCGACTACGACCGCATCGACATCGTCGTGCACCCGCAATCGATCGTGCACTCCATGGTCGAGCTGCGGGACGGCTCGACGCTGGCGCAGTTGTCGGCACCCGACATGCGGCTGCCGATCGGCTACGCGCTCGGCTGGCCGGATCGCATCGCCACGGCCTACGGCGCGCTCGACTGGACGGCGGCGCGCACCTTGACCTTCGAGGCCCCGGACCGTTCGATGTTCCGGTGCATCGACCTGGCCTATGCCGCCGGCCGTCGCGGGGGTTCCGCGCCGGCGTGGCTGAGCGCCGCCAACGAGGTGGCAGTGGAGGCGTTCCTCGAAGGCACGCTGCCGTGGTTGGGCATCGCCGACGTCGTCGAACAGACGCTCGATGCCTGGGTGGACGATCACGTCGACCAGGTGGAAGGGGTGTTGGCGGCCGACGCCGAGGCCCGTCGCCGGGCCAGCGAGATCGTCGCCCGCCGTCTGTCCGGATGAGGGCGGCGGTAGCGTTGGGGGTGCAATGACCCTCATCGAGCAGGCGGCCGCCTCTTCTCAGCCCAGCGCGGAGCCGAACCCCGAGCCTCAGGGGAGCAGCGCCAGCGTCGTCAAGCTGCTCGTCGCGCTGGCCGCGATCACGGCCGTGTTCCTCCTGTTCGGCTGGGGTGCGCTCCTCCTCTTCATCGTGATCCTCATCGCGATCGTCATGCTGCACGAGCTGGGCCACTTCTTGACGGCCAAGTGGGCGGGGATGAAGGTCACCGAGTACTTCGTCGGCTTCGGCCCGCGTCTGTGGTCGATACGCCGGGGCGAGACCGAGTACGGCGTGAAGGCGATCCCCGCCGGCGGCTACGTCCGCATCACCGGCTTCACCGCGATGGAGGAGGTTCCCGAGGAGGACGAGGCGCGCGCCTACCGCCAGCAGCCCTTCTACCAGCGCATCGTCGTGGCGTCGGCCGGATCGGTCGTGCACCTGATCATCGCCTTCGTGCTGGCGATCATCGTCGTCTTCGCCTTCGGCCAGCCGACGAACAACGTCAGGGTCCTCTCCGTCGAGCACTGGGCCGGAAGGGCGACGCCGGCGGTGCTGGCGGGCCTGAAGGCCGGCGACGTCATCGTGTCGATCGACGGGAAGACCTTCGGCAACCCCACCGCGGCGACAGACATCATCAAGCGCTCGACCGGCAAGGAGCTGACGCTCGGTATCGAGCGGGACGGCCGCCTCATCCACCTCTCGGCGACCCCGGAGAGCGGCAAGGGGGTCAAGGTCGACGGGGTCAAGCTCGCCAACCGCGGCTACCTGGGCTTCACCCCGGCGACGGCGGTCAGTTCGGTCAGCGCGCCGGGTGCTCCCGGCGCCGCCGTCTCGACCATGTGGTCGGTGACCGACCAGGAAGCGCACGGCATCGGGCAGATCTTCTCGCCGTCGGGCATCTCGTCCCTGTGGCACCAGCTGACGAACTCCCACTACGCCCAGAAGGTCGCCAACAATCCGGGCGAGGCGCCACGGCCCGAGTCGATCATCGGCATCGCGCATCTCGGGGCCCAAGCGGAGCAGAGCAACATCGAGTCGGTGCTGCTGCTCCTCATCGCCATCAACATCGTGTTCGGGATCCTGAACATGCTGCCGATGATCCCGCTCGACGGCGGTCACGTCGCCATCGCGGCCTACGAGTGGGTCCGCACGAAGAAGGGGCAGGCCTACTACCGGGCCGACATCACCAAACTGTTCCCGGTCGCCGCGGTCTTCATCGGCATCCTGGCCTTCGTGTCCCTCTCCGCGATGTACCTCGACATCACCCATCCGATCAACTTCCCGCACTGACGTGGAGCTGACGTCCTCCCTGCTGTCGGACCGGCGGCCGACGCGGCGCATCAACGTGGGCGACGTGCCAATCGGCGACGGCGCGCCCATCAGCGTCCAGTCCATGACCACGACCAAGACGGCCGACGTCGACGGCACGCTGGCGCAGATCTACGCGCTCGCCGCGGCCGGTGCCGACATAGTCCGCTGCACGTGCAACGAGGAGCAGGCCGCCGAAGGGCTGGCCCACATCGTCCCGCGCTCGCCCGTGCCGATCGTGGCCGACATCCACTTCCACCACGAGATGGCGCTTGCCGCGCTCGAAGCGGGCGTCAACGGGCTCAGGCTCAACCCCGGCAACCTGCGCAAGGAGGCCGAGATCAAGCAGGTCGCGGCCGAGGCGCGCGATCGCGGCGTTCCCATCCGCATCGGCGTCAACGCGGGCTCGCTCCACCCCGAC
>DATAYX010000318.1:0-5898 GCA_036272355.1 Acidimicrobiales bacterium | reverse complement strand
AGCAGACGTTCATCTCGGTCTGATCCGCGCCGTCAGACGAGCGGCACCGACCCGACGACCACTGAGCCCGTGCCGATCTCGGACTCCCACCTGACCGTCCCGCCGATGGCGCCCAATCGGTCGGCCATGTTGACGTAACCGTGACCCTTTTGGGCACGGTCGGGGTCGAAGCCGGGCCCGTCGTCGGCCACGGTGAACAAGAGCCCACCCGCTTCTTCCCAGAGGTGCAGGTCCACGTGCGCGTCGGGGGCGTGCTTCGCTGCGTTCTGCAACGCCTCCAGACAGCAGAAGTAGACCGCAGCTTCCGTCTCGGAGGGATAGCGGCCGATCCCGTCCGCCGAGATCTCGACGGGCAACGGGTTCCTGTTGGCCGCCGCCCGGAGCGCCTCGACCAGTCCGCTGTCGACCAGGAGCGGAGGGTAGATCCCGTGCGCCAGCTGACGCACCTCCTGGATCGTCTCCTGCACCTCGTCTGCGAGCTGGTCGAGCATCTCGAGTCCGGCGTCGGTGTCGTCAGTGATGATGTCGCGCGCCAGGCGTAGGTTCACGGCGAGGGCGACGAGGTGCTGTTGGGCACCGTCGTGCAGGTTCCGCTCGATGCGGCGGCGCTCGGCGTCGCCGCTCGCCACGATGCGCGCTCTCGACTGGCGCAGTTCCTCGGCCTGCTTGCGCACCTCGTCCAACGTGGTCTGCAGGGCGGTGTCGAGTTGCGAGTTGTGGAGGGCCAATCCCACCTGCCGGGCCAGGTCCGACAGGACCCGGTCGTCGTCCTCGGAGAACGCGCTCGCCTGCGCCGAGCGCTCGACGACGATCAGTCCGAGCAACTCGCCGGCGTGGCTGACCGGGGCGACCCGGATCTGCTCCTTCTCCCGGCCGGCGAGCAGGGCGGGCAGCCAAATGGACGCCCAGGCAGTACCCGACACCCCTGCCCGCGTGACGACCGGGCGCTCCCGCGCCGACACGACGATGGAGCCTGGTCCGACATCTGGCACCGAGACTGTTCGTTCGAGCACCTCGCCGGCCCCCGTATAGACCTCGGCGCTGACCAATGCCATGGTCTTGCGGAGGGACTCGGCCAGTTGCAGCAACAGCTCGTCCATCGGGATGGCCCGCGTGAGGCGGCTGCCAAAAGTCCGCAGGACCTCGTCCGGGGCCTCGCGCGCGCCGTAGACAAACCGCGTCGACGATTGCAGGAATCGTTCGCGGACGGGGACGAAGATCACCGCCGCCACACCGGAGGCGATCATCGAAAGAGCCAGGACCTCCTTGTCGCCGGTGGTCTTCGGCGCATGGCCGAGGCCGAGCACCAGCACCAGGTAGATGGCCGAGACGACGGCGACGAAGCCGAAGATCGCCAGCACCTGGACCAGGCCCCGGCTCCCGTGCGGCGCGAGGCTCCGGCTCTCACTGGCAAGGAGGCCGAGCGGGACCAAGACGGTTCCGGCGGCGGCCACCGCGCCCAGTGACGCCGGCCAGCCGACGAGCAGATGGAGAACCGACGCTGCGAGGGCGACCGTGATCGCGAGCGTCACTCCGATGCCCAACCACAACATCCGCTCGCGCCGGTACCCGATGGAGGGGAGGTAGCGGGCGCGCATCGGTCCGAGCGCCAGCACGGCGGCGATCGTCCAGCTGATTGCGCCGTCCACCACCGTGAAGGGGTGATGCGCGACGACGAGCCCGATGCCGACACCGGCGGCGGCCACGTACACGACGAGCGCGGTGCCGCGTCGGAGCGAATCGTGGAGCCGCCCGTCGGGAAGGGCGAGCAGGAAATGGAAGGAGATCGCAGTCACCAGGACGGCAGCCAAGGTGGCGATGTCGCGTGCGACGTTCGAGGCGTGCACGGTCGCCGCCTGGCGCCCGGCGGTGAGAGCCACCATCGCGACCAGCGCGTCGAGTCCTGCGAGTAGGTGGTACGGCGACACCTTCGTTCCGGAGCGGTCGCGGGCGTGGGTGTCGATGAACCCCACGAGCGCCCACACGATGGTCAGGCCGAAGGCAACTGCATTGACGGGGTTCATGCCTCCGGGCACCACGATGCGGACCCCAACGACGACTCCGGCAATCGTCAGACCGAGCAGGAGGACCTGGAGGAGCCGGGACCATCCGAGTGCGGGCGCGCCGGTCTGCGACTCGATGACCAACGGCGGCTCCGCCATCTCGAGCTTCATGTCGCCGGGCGCCGTCACGAAGGTCCTCTTCCGTCCCTCGAGCTCAGGACTGCATGGCGACGGGGGCGGCGGTGTCCTCGTCCGCCTCGATCCGTCCGTCACGCATGCGCACGATCCGCCCCGCGGCCGACGCAACACCGGGATCGTGGGTGACGAGCAGGATCGTCTGGCCGCCCGTGTGGAGGCGGCTCAGGAGTTCGATGACTTCCTGGCCCCCCTCCGAGTCCAAGGCCCCCGTCGGCTCGTCCGCCAGCAGGAGGGTCGGCTCGTTGGCGAGCGCGCGCGCGATGGCAAGCCGTTGCCGCTGTCCGCCCGAGAGCATGCCGGGCACCGTTCCCGCCTTGTCACCGATGCCAAGGAGGTCGAGGAGGTCGCGGGCGCGGCTCTCGGCCATCTTGCGCTTCCGCCCGGCGATCACGGCGGGCAACGCCACGTTCTCGAGCACCGTCATGCCTTCGAGAAGATTGAAGAACTGGAAAACGATGCCGATGTGACGGCGGCGCATCTGCGAGAGCTCGTCTTCGGTCCGCCCCGTCACGAGCTCGCCTGCCACGGTGATGGTGCCTTCGTCGGCGACGTCCAGTCCGGCGATCAAGTTGAGCAGGGTCGACTTCCCGCACCCCGACGGGCCCATCAGGGCGATGAAGTCCCCGGACGGCACCACCAGATTGGCTCCCCGGAGGGCTCGCACCGGTGCGTTCTCCGCCTCGAAGGTCTTGCGGACCTTGTCCACGACCAATGCATCCATGTCAGATTCCTTCTTTCGTCGCGCCACCGCCTGGGCAAGCGCCTTCCACCAGTTTGTATGCAAGGACCGGCGTCTCGCGCCCCTTCACCAGCTGAGGGGGCAGGGCGAGCGTCGAGCGTGGCGAGCGCCACGCCTCCACGGTGGCCTGGGAGACCACCGTTTCCCCGGCGTCCGCCAGCTGCTGCAGCCGTTGGGACATGTTCACCGTGTCGCCGACGAGGGTGTACTCCAGGCGCTCCTCGGAACCGAGCAGCGCCGCCGCCGCCTCGCCGGTCGACAGCCCGAGCCCCAGACCGAAGGGCGGCAGCCCTTCTGCGCTCCACCGCTCGTTGATGGCCTTCTGCTTCTCGTGCATGGCCTCGGCCGCGACCACGGCCCGGTCGGCGTGGTCCTCCTGTGCGAACGGAGCGCCGAACACCGCCATGACCGCGTCGCCGACGAACTGCATGACGGTGCCGTTCTCACCGAGAATGGCATCGTTCATGGCCGCCCGGTGCACGTTGAGCTGTCCGGCCAATTGGCTGGGGTCGGCGTGCTCGGCGATGCTCGAATAGGAACGGATGTCGCTCATGAGCACGGTCACGACCACGCGCTCGGTCTCGCCGAGTTGTCGGCCGTCGCGTCGGAGCTTCTCGGCCAGACCGCCGGGAAGCAGCCGCGACAACGTCTCGCCCTGTTCCTCGCGGTCCACGATCGCCTTGTGCAAGAGCCGCAATCGCTGCAGCGCACCCTCGGTGCCCGCGGAGACGCCCTCGGCCAGCTTCACGAAGACGGCCTCCACTTCGGCATCGACCGCTTCGGGTGGCAGATTCCTGGCGACGGCGATCGCCTTGATCGGTTTGCCCTCGGCGACCATCCCGAGGAGCTCTTCCTCGTCCGGTTCCAGGCCGCCGTGGGTCGTCACCGGTCGGACCAGGGCATCGACGATGGCCGGGTCCAGAGCGTTCCCTCCGGTCGCCACGGCGCGGATCGCGTCGACGAGCTGATCGCCCTGGGCGATGTGGTCCTTGAGCAGGTAGCCGTACCCCGCCGAGCCCTCCGCCAACAGAGAGACGGCGTACTCGGGGTCGTCGTACTGGGAGAGGATCACGACGCCGGTCCCGGGATGCCGCTTGCGAACCTCCTTGGCCGCATCGATACCCTCTCGGTTGAACGTGGGAGGCATCCTGATGTCGGTCACGAGCACCTGTGGCTCCAGGTCCCGCGCGCCCTGGACGACCTCGTCATAGTCGGCCCCCACGCCGACGATCTGGAGGTCCTTGTGGCGTTCGATGAGGGCCCGCACGCCCTCCCGGACGATCAAGTTGTCATCAGCCAGGAACACCGAGATCGTCCCGGACCGGTCGGAGTCGTCAGCCATCCCCATAGTTGTCGCACATCCCTGGGGCGGCCGAACAGGTGGGGACCTCCCGCCAACGGGTAGTGCTAGGCACACCCCCGGACGCCAGTCACCACACTCGTCATCCCAGGTCGCCCGGTTCAGGCTGGATCCATGAGCACAGAGGAGGCCACTCGCCACGAAGCGGTCGTCACTTCGCTGTCGTGGATCCCCAGCGAGGCGATCGAAGGCGCCCAGCGCATGGTGTTCGACTCGGGCATCACGCACTACGACCCGCCGCCGCCGACCGAGGACATGGAGGTCGAGACGTTGCGCGACGAGGACCGCTTCCGCTTCGCCAACGAGCTCCGGGCCTTCATCACCGTCGATCCGTCCGGGCAGATCGTCGACTGCGGCTACTCGGGGCGCGGCCTGATGGGGACGACCCTCGTCAACCTCCGGGCGGTCAAGCACCGCTTCCAAGCGGTCCAGCTCCCCACGATCCAGCGCGACCCGGAGTACGGCCACGGGTGGGTGCGCTTCGTCCAGACCTGCGGCGGCCGCACAGGCATTCCGGCGCCCCGGCGGGTGCGCCGCCGGCCCTTCATCCAGTGGCAGGCGCCTCTGGTGTGGACGACGTTGTCGTTGACGCTCCACGCGGACGGCCGGGTGGAGCATGCGCTCACTGGCGCCAGCAGGTTCCCCCGGCACTGGGTCTACGACGGCGAGAACAAGCTCTCCCACAAGTCCGGGCTGACCGACTTCAAGGATTGGTACCGCAAGTCGTTCGGCAAGCACAGCCCGTGGGGTGACGAGGACTCCGAGGCACTCGTCGCCGCGGTCGAGTCCGCGCTCGAGACGTCCCTCTCCGCCGAGCTGATGCAGGGTGGCGGCAAGCGGCGCATCGACCGCTACCCGGCCGGGACGATCCTCTTCAAGGAGGGCGAACCGGGAACCGAGGTCATGCTGATCCTCGACGGGATCGTGCGTGTCGAGCGCGGCGACGAACGCCTCGCCGAGTACGGACCGGGCGCGCTGCTCGGAGAGCGGGCGCATCTCGAGGGCGGGATCCGCACGTCGAGCAACATCGCGGTGACCCCGTGCCGCGTCGCGATGTTCGAAGCGGATCTGATCGAGCGCTCGCATCTCGAGGAGTTGTCGGCGGGCCATCGCCGCGAGGACAGCGCGCGAGACTGAATCTGTGCGCGTCACCTTCTGCGGGACCCGAGGGTCGACGCCGGCCCCCGGGGCCGAATTCGTCCGCTACGGCGGGAACACGTCGTGCGTCGCGGTCGCGCACGACGACGGAGCGGGACCGTCGCTGCTGTTGGATGCGGGGACGGGCCTGCGCCGCATCCACGGACTGCTCGGCGACTGCGCGTTTCAAGGAACGCTGCTCCTCACCCACTTGCACTGGGATCACGTGCAGGGCCTGCCCTTCTTCCCCGCGGGCGACCGCGCGGGATCACGGGTCTCCCTCCTCCTGCCGGCGGATGACCAGGTGGGGCCGGTGGAGTTGCTGTCGCGGATGATGTCGCCGCCGTTCTTCCCGATCGGGCCCACACAGCTCCGAGGCGACTGGGACTTCGGGTACGTCCCCGACGGCGCCTTCGAGGCGGAGGGATTCTCGGTCCTCGCCCGGGACGTGCCGCACAAGG
>DATAYX010000317.1:0-4634 GCA_036272355.1 Acidimicrobiales bacterium | reverse complement strand
GCCAGACCACCCACTCGGGCGGGGTCGGGAGTCGGACGAAGTACGACGCGTGGCGCACCTCCCCGTCGCGGTGCGCCGTGCGCTCGATGTTCATCCGCCCCGATACCGGGTCGAACGTCCAGAGCTCGATCATGGTGTCGTCGCCGAGCTGCACCGCAACTGCGTCGGGCGCCGGCGTGTAGTGCCGGACGCCGCCGTCGTGATGCAGGGTGTCGATGGTGACGAAGCCGCCGGGACGCAGGACCCGGTGGAACTCCTCGAGCACGCGGTGGCAGTCGGCATCGTCGTAGTACCCGAATGAGTTCAGCCAGCAGACCACCGCGTCGAAGGGGCCGTCGACCGGGAGGGCGCGGAGGTCGCCCACGCGGTAGTCGACTGCGTCGGGGACCAGCCTCGGGTCGGAGCGCGCCTGTTCGATGTAGGAGGGCGTGACGTCGACGCCGGTCACTACCATGCCCGCCGCGGCCAGGCGCCGCGAGATCCGCCCGTGACCACACGGCGCATCGAGGATCCGCGAGCCCTTCGGCAGGTCCAGCAGCCGCAGGATCTCCGACGCGTCGGTGTCGGAGTGGGCGTCGTCGATGGATTCCGCGTAGAAGTAGAGGTAGTCGTCGCCGAACGTCGCCTCGAGCTCGAATGGCATGCGCCATCTTCGCCGCCGGTAGGGTCGCCTGCATGCCGGCACCCGAAGATCTCTCCTTCGACGCCGCGACGCAGATTCGGGCGACCGGTCGGCCCTACGAGTTCGAGACCGACATCCACCCCCTCTGGACGGTGGGCGACAAGCCGAACGGCGGCTACCTCTTGGCCCTCCTCGGCCGGGCCGCCCGGACGACCGGGCGCGAGGACGGCGGTGACAGCTGGGAGATCGTGTCGTCGGCGATCACCTACCTGCGACCGCCGGAGCTCGGTCCGGCAACCATCACGACCACCCTGCTGCGGCGAGGCCGATCGGCGGCGCAGGTCCGCGCCGTCCTGCGCCAACAGGACACCGACATCGTGGAGGCCACGAGCGTCCTCGCCGACCTGCCCTCGCAAGCGAACACGCGCTACGACGACACGTCACCACTCACCGCTCCGGAGCCCGAGGACTGTCTGCCGCTGCCGCCCCGCATCCCCGGCGGCCCGAAGGTCGGCATCATGCAGGTGACCGAGCTCCGCCTCGACCCCGCAACCATGCCCTTCGGCGAATCATCGGCACCCTCGGCGGCGAAGGCGGAACTGCAGGGCTGGACCCGCTTCGCCGATGGGCGTGCGCCCGACCCACTCTCCTTACTGTTCTTCAACGATGCCATCCCACCCGCCACCTTCCGGATCGGCTCGACGGGCTGGGTGCCCACCCTGCAGATGTCGGCGTACGTGCGGGCACGACCTGCGGCTGGCTGGCTCGGCATCCGCATGACCGCGAATCTCGTTGCCGACGGCATGGTCGACGAGACCTGTGTCCTCTGGGACTCGACGGGTCAGGTCGTCGCGCAGGCTTGGCAGCTGGCGCGGCTGCGCTTCGCCGACGAGGTGGGCTGAGCCACTGGCTCCCACCGGCGGGACCTGCACTTGTCCACGACGGTACGACGGACCCCGGGCCTAACCTGACTCGATGCGACCCGCCCCCGACCTGAACCGGGCATGCAGATGAGCACGCCGGTACGCGCAGATCGCTCCGACCTCCAGGCGATCGTGCGGCTCTGCCAGCGGGCGATCGCCGCGCCTCCCTCGGCTGCGGAGCTCGAGGACTCGCTGTTTGCCAGAGAGCAACCGGCCACGGTCTTCTCCATACCGGAGCGGGGCGTGGCGGCGGTGGTGGAATGCGACGACGGCCCGCACATCAGGCTGCTCGCCGTGGATCCGTCGGCGCGGAGGCAAGGGCTGGGCCAGGCCCTCCTGCAGGCGGCGGAGGACTGGGCGCGCGCGGAAGGACACAAGGCCCTGATCACCGGTGCCGACCCGCCCTACTTCCTCTGGCCGGGAGTCCCCAGCTCGGAGACCGCTCTGCACTGCCTGCTCGAGCGACGGCACTACGCGCGGGCCGAGACGAACTTCAACATGCACGTCGACCTCGCGAGCATTCCCGACGACCCCGGGGGGTACAGCCTCGCCTCGGCACTCGACCGCGCCGAAGTTGACGCGTTCACAACCGACCACTGGTCGAATTGGCGGCTCGAGGTGCTGCGTGCCCTCGACAAGGGGAACCTGGTGATCGACCGTGCGCAGAACGGTGACGGGGGCATCACGGCATTCTGCGCGTTCGAGGTGAACCGCAAGGGACTGCTCGGCCCCGTTGCGGTCCGTCCGGACCTGATGGGTCGAGGGATGGGCAAGGCCGTGCTCTTGGGTGCGCTGCACGAGCTGCGCCGACGAGGAGCGGGCGATGTGTCGGTGGTCTGGGTCGGGCCGATCGTTCCTTACGCCGCCGTCGGCGGAAGTGTCACGGACGTCTTCTTCGTGTATCGGAAGAACCTCGCGTGAATCTCCTTCCCGTCCCGCGCACGCTCGAGCTGGACGGCAACATGGTGCCGGGCCGACGCGCGACCCACCGGCAGGACCCGGCGCTGCCGCCGCAGGGATACGAGCTGCACATCGGACCCGACTCGGTGGTGATCGCCGCCGCCGACGGCGCCGGCTCCTTCTACGGCGAAGCCACTCTGGCGCAGCTCGCCTCATTGCACGGGGGCGCGCTCCCCGAGGGCGTCGTGCGGGACCATCCCGACTTCTTGGTGCGCGGCGTGATGCTGGACATTTCGCGGGACAAGGTGCCGACGACGGAACGCCTGCACGCGCTCGTCGACCGCCTCGCCTCCCTCAAGGTCAACCAGCTGCAGCTCTATTCGGAGCACACGTTCGCCTATCGGAACCACCACGAGGTCCATGCGGCGGCCAGCCCCGTCGACGCGGACGAGATCCGGGCGCTCGACGCGTACTGCCGGGAACGGCACATCGAGCTCGTCCCCAACCAGAACTGTCTTGGCCACATGAACCGCTGGCTCGCCCACGAGCGGTACCGGCCGCTCGCCATCGAGCCCGATGGGTTCGTCGACCCCTACGGCATCGCCCGCGAGCCCATGACGATCGAACCGACTGACCCGCGTTCGCTCGAACTCGTTCGAGAGCTGCTGGCCGAGCTGCTGCCGTTGTTCACGAGCAGGCGAGTGCATGTGGGTCTGGACGAGGCATGGGAGCTCCCCGCTGGACGCATCGACGACTTCTTGACCTGGACCACGACCTTGCGCGGACTGCCCGAGCTCGAGGGCCGAGAGATGTTGATGTGGGGCGACATGATTGCGGGGCAGCCCGACCTGCTCGCCCGTCTGCCCGCCGGCGTGACGGTGTGCGAATGGGGGTACGACGACTGGCACCCCTACGACGAGCGGTGCGAGGCACTCGCCGCAGCCGGGTTGCCATTTTGGGTGGCTCCAGGAACTTCGAGCTGGATGAGCATCCTCGGTCGGGTGACCAACGCTCGCAACACTTGCCAGCGTGCGGCAGCAGCGGCACTCGCCCACGGCGCTGTGGGCTACCTGAACACGGATTGGGGCGACCTTGGTCACCTCCAGCAGCCCGTGATCAGCGAGCCAGGGTTCGCCTACGGCGCCGCTGTCTCGTGGTGCCTCGAATCGAACGCAGACCTGGACCTCGCCGCGGCCCTCTCCGCCCATGTGTTCCGCGATCCCACCGGCGGCCTGGCTGATGCCGTGCTCTCGCTCGGCGACGCCCACCGTCTCGTCACGCCACAGTTCCCGAATATGTCGACGCTGGTGATGAACCTGTACTACCCGCAGCTCCCCGTTGGCCGGGGCCTGACGAAGGGCTTGACCCTCGGCGAGCTCTCCGCGGTCGAGCGCTGTCTCGAAGAGGCATGCAATGCGGCCGCCGGATCACGGCCCGAAGGGGATGACGCGCAGCGGTTGCGCGACGAGGTGCTCTTCAGCATCGACCTCGTCGGCCTCCTTCTCGGTGACGCGCGGGCGCGCCTGGAGGCGGATGGCTTCTTGGAGTCCGTCCCGGCGCCGGTGCGGGAAAGCCTCGGTGTGGACCTCGATGCATTGACGGAGCGCTACCGCTCCCTCTGGCTCGCCAACAATCGTCCCGGCGGCCTCGAGGACAGCGTGCGCTGGTTGGCCAATCTGCGCCAGGCCTACTCGACGGGTCGGACCAACCCCGACTGGGCCGGCATCCGCGTCACGCCGCGCAGCTAGTCCAAGCCGCTGGCAGAAGTCGCCGCCCGCACAGCTGCATTCAAGCTGCCTTCTCTCCTTCTGCGTCGCCCTCGGCATCGTCGCCCTCGTCGTCAGCGTCGTAGCAGTCCCACGAGCAATAGCCCGCGATCCGAGGAGACGCCGGGTGGAACCTGCAGCGTCGGCACAGCGTCTCCATTGGCTTCCTCACTCTCCGGTTCACTCGTTGGTTCATGGTCTCGTTCATTCGTTATCTCGCCCCGCTCCTGTACCCAGGGTTACATGCAGCCCCAGACACCTCGTCTACTTCGGTGTATCCCCACTGGGTATGGCTCCAGATGCAGAAGAGCCGCCCCCCTGGGAAGGGGAAGCGGCTCCTCAACGTCAGGACTCTTTTGGGTCCTTTCTACGGCGTTGAGGCCACCTCCCAGGAGCTCAGCTTGGGGATGCCACCGATCTGTA
>DATAYX010000316.1:0-6456 GCA_036272355.1 Acidimicrobiales bacterium | reverse complement strand
TTCCTCAACATGGGGTTTGCGGCCGCCGTCATGGTCGCCCTCGGCGTGCTGCTCGGGCTCTGGCTGGACAGCAAGTTCCACACGTCACCGCTCTTCTTGCTCGTGGGGCTGGCGCTCGGCCTGCTCATGGCGGCGATGAGTGTCGTCAAGCAGATCAAGACCTACCTCTAGGGGTCGCGTCATGAACCTGCTCGAGGGCCTCTCGGACCTCCAGGGCAACGCGCTGACCAAGGTGCTGCGCCGGACCATCCTGTCCGCCCTCATCGTCGGCGCAGTGGCCGTCGTGCTCATCGCGTTGCTCGGCTCTCTCTGGGGCGCACTGGGGCTCATCATCGGGCTGGGCCTGGCGATCGTGAACCTGCGCTTCCTCGACTCCGGCATCGCCAAGCTCACGCCCGAAGGCGACATCAGCGTGAGCAACAAGGTGTTGCGCCGCGCCATGGGCACGAAGAGCGTGACGCGCCTCGGGATCATCACCGTGATCTGCATCGGCCTGTTGTTGATCAATGGCGCGCTCGGCATCGGCGCGGTGGCCGGCCTCGTGATCTTCCAGCTGCTCTTCGTGGTGAACGTGGGCCGCATCGTCATGTCGCAGGGGATCCAATGAACTTCCTCCTCGCGAGCGGCAACATCAAGATCGGCGAGCACCGGGGGGCGGTCCACGTCCCCGGTATCGGGACCGTCGACCTCGACGTCGTGTGGACCACGCTGATCGCCGCCGCGATCGTGCTCGGCCTCGGACTGCTGATGGCGAGGAAGGCGACGTCGGGCGTGCCGGGCAAGCTCCAGCTCTTCTGGGAGACGCTCGTAGAGCAGGTGTCAGACCTGGCGGAGTCGGCTATCGGTCCCGAGGGCCGGCGCTTCGTCGGCCTCGGCGTCACGATCTTCTTCTTCGTCCTAGTCTGCAACTGGCTCGCCTTCATCCCCAGTGGCGATCCCGGCATCCTCGCCCCTCCGACGGGCGATGTGAACCTGCCGCTGGCGCTCGCGGTGATCGTGATCTTCCTCGTGCACTGGAACTCGGTGAAGGCACGCGGCGGGCGCGGCTACATCAAGCACTACGCGCAGCCCTACGCCGCGCTGACCCCGATCAACATCATCGAGGAGATCACCAAGCCGATCACGCTGACCTTCCGGCTCTTCGGCAACATCTTCTCGGGTGTCCTGATGATCGCGGTCATCGTCACCCTGCTCCCGATCTACGCCTCGTGGATCGGCCTGGCCATCTGGAAGCCGTTCGATGAGCTGTTCATCGGGGCGATCCAGGCGTACATCTTCGGCCTGCTCACCATCATCTACCTGGGCATGGCGATGAGCACCGAAGACCACTAACTCATGACAGATCTCGACAAAGGAGAAAGAGACAATGGCAGGAACAACTGAAGGTGCGATCCGGATTGCGGGTGCGCTCGTCGGCGGCGGTCTCGCCCTCGGGGGCGGCGCCATCGGTGCGGCGGTCGGTGACGGCCTCGCCGGTTCTCAGACCATCGCCGCCATCGCCCGGCAGCCCGAAATCGAGGCCAAGGCGCGGCAGTACTTCTTCTTGACGGTCGGACTGGTGGAGGCCATGTACTTCATCAACCTCCTGTTCATGGTCGTGTTCGTCTACGTTTTCGCCGCCAAGAGCATCACGGCCTAGTACCACGCATCGCATCGTCCACGGCACAAGACCCGGAGATCGGGAACCATGACCACAGCAAGCATTTTCCTCGTACCCAACGGCACGTTCATCGTCGAGCTGGTCGTCTCCATCCTTCTCATCCTCGCCATCTACAAGTGGGTGCTACCACGCATCAACGAGGCGATGCAGGAGCGGCAGGAGAAGATCCGCGCGTCCTTGGAGGCTGCCGATCAAGCGCGCGCCGACGCCGAGGCCGCGGACGACGAACGTCGCAACGTCCTCGAGCAAGCGAGGCAGCAGGCGCGAGAGATCGTCGCCACCGCCAACCGCACCGCCGAACAGGTGAGGACTGACATGCAGGCGCGAGGACAGGCCGAATATGACCGAATCGTGGGCAGCGCCGATGACGAGATCGCGTTGGCCCGTCAGCGTGCCGTCGAAGAGGCCGCCGCCCGGATGGGCGAAGTGGTGATGGAGGTCGTCGAGCGCGTCATCGGGCGCGAGGTGAACCTCGATGTCCACCGCGGTCTCATCGAGGAAGCGGTGGTCGCACTGCGCGAGGAGCCCGACAGCGCTGCTGCCGGCACGGGGGCGCGGCCGTGAACCCAGCCCTTCAGGGCTACTCGGCGGCCGTTGCCGAAATGGCCGGTCGCGATGCCCTCGGGGGCGTGGCGGCCGATCTCGAGGCGGTCGAGCAATTGGTGCTCGCCAACGGCCAGTTGCGCGCGGCGCTGAGCGACACGGCCGTGCCCGGAACCTCCCGGCGGGCCGTAGTGCTCGACTTGCTCGAAGGAAGGGTCTCCGCGGAGGCGCGGCGGGTGGCCGCGTTCGCCTGCGGCGTCGTGGCCGCGCAAGAGGTCGTGACCGCCCTGGGTTGGCTGGCCTTCCGGATGCGCCACCTGGCCGAGGGTCAAGACGACGAGCCCGGGCTCAGCCTCACTGCGTCGCGCCAGCGCGTCGGCGGGTACGCGACCGCCGTTCACGAGGACATGTCCACCGGGGAGCTCGAGTCGCTCGAGGACGATCTCTTTCGCTTCGCACGGATCGTCGCCTCCACGCCACACCTCCGGTCCGCCCTCACCGACCGCGACATCGCCGTGGAGGCCAGGCAGGGCCTGGTCGGCCAGCTCCTCGAGGGCAAGGTTCCCGCCGCGACACTCGGCCTGGTCCGTTACGCCGTCGTGGGCGGTCGCGCCCGCGATTTCGTCGGCACCATGGACTTCCTGGTCGAGATCACGGCTCAGGCGCGCGGTTGGCGAATCGCCCGGGTGACCGCGGCGGCGCCCATCGACGACGCGCAGCGCGGCGAGCTGTCCGACTCGCTCGGCACGCTGGCCGGTGCACCGGTCGAGCTGCAGGTCGAGGTGGACGAGTCGTTGCTGAGCGGGGCGCGTATCCGCATCGGCGACTTGCAGGTTGACGCAACCGCACGCGGTCGCCTCGACGCCTTGCGAGAGCACTTGGCCCCGTCCGGAAGCTGGCAGCATTCCGGTTTCGGCCGACGGGACCACGGTTCGACGGACAACACAGAGGGAGCAAACTGATGGCAGAGCTCACCATCGACGCCAGTGAGATCACCAAGGCGCTCGAGCGCCACGTCGAGGAGTACACGCCGGCGGTGGGGACCGAGCAGATCGGGCGCATCGTCGAAGTCGGCGACGGCATCGCCCGCGTGTCGGGCCTCCCGGGGGCAGCGGTGAACGAGCTGCTCGAATTCGAGGACGGCACACTCGGCCTCGCGCTCAACCTGGACGAGGACACGATCGGAGCCGTCGTCCTGGGAGGCGTGGACAGCCTCGAAGAGGAGCAGACGGTCAAGGCGACCGGACGTATCCAGACCGTCCCGGTCGGCGACGCGCTGCTCGGTCGCGTCGTGAACGCGCTGGGCGAACCCATCGACGGCAAGGGTCCCATCAACTCGACCGAGACGCGCCGGATGGAGGTCCAGGCGCCGGGGATCGTTGGTCGACAGCCGGTGAGCGAGCCCCTGCAGACCGGCATCAAGGCGATCGACGCCATGACCCCGATCGGCCGCGGGCAGCGAGAGCTCATCATCGGCGACCGCAAGACGGGCAAGACGACGGTAGCGGTCGACACGATCATCAACCAGGCCGGCCAGGGTGTGAAATGCATCTACGTCGCCATCGGGCAGAAGAACTCGTCGGTGGCCCAGACGGTTGCCACGCTCGAGGACCACAACGCGCTCGAGTACACCGTGGTCGTCGTCGCGTCGGCCGGCGACCCCGCGCCCTACAAGTACCTCGCGCCGTATGCGGGCTGCGCCATGGGCCAGCACTGGATGGAGAACGGCGAGCATGCGCTCATCATCTACGACGACCTCTCCAAGCAGGCCGAGGCCTACCGCGCCGTCTCGCTGCTGCTGCGGCGGCCGCCGGGGCGCGAGGCCTACCCGGGCGACGTCTTCTACCTGCACTCTCGTCTGCTCGAGCGGGCCGCCAAGCTCAACGACGATCGGGGTGGCGGCTCGCTGACCGCGTTGCCGATCATCGAGACGAAGGCCGGCGACATCTCCGCCTACATCCCGACCAACGTCATCTCCATCACCGACGGGCAGGTCTTCCTCGAGACGGACCTCTTCAACTCGGGCATCCGGCCGGCCATCAACGTCGGCAACTCCGTGAGCCGTGTGGGCAGCGCGGCCCAGGTGAAGGCCATGAAGAACGTGGCCGGCACGCTGAAGCTCGACCTCGCGCAGTTCCGCGAGCTCGAGGCGTTCGCCACCTTCGGATCGGACCTCGACAAGGTGTCCCAGGCGCAGCTCGACCGTGGCTACCGGCTGACCGAGCTGTTGAAGCAGCCCCAGAACCAGCCGGTTCCGGTCGAGGAGCAGGTCATCGTGATCTACGCGGGTACCAAGGGCTGGACGGACGACGTGCCGGTCAGCGAGGTGCAGCGCTACGGGACCGAACTGATCGAGTTTCTGAAGGCGAACCACGCGTCCGTCCTCGACGACATCCGCTCGAGTGGGGCCCTGCCCGACGAGGGCGCGATCGACAAGGCGCTGTCCGCCTTCAAGGAGGGCTTCGACACGGGGAAGGTCGACTGATCGATGGCCGGAGGCCAAGAGCGCATTCTGCGGCGACGGATCCGCAGCGTGCAGTCCACGAGGAAGATCACCAAGGCGATGGAGCTCATCGCTGCCTCGCGGATCGTTCGCGCCCAGGCGCGTATCGCGGCCAACCGTCCGTATCGAGAGGGCATGGAGCGCGTTCTCCGCGTGACCGCGGCGGCCGATCCGCAGGCCGCGGCCAAACTCCTCGGCACACCCGAGACGGTCGGTCGTGTCGGCATCCTCGCCGTCGCCGGTGACCGCGGGCTGGCCGGCTCGTACAACTCCGGCGTGTTGCGCACCACCGAGCGCCGCGTCGCCGAACACAAGGCGAACGGCGCCGAGGTCACGGTGTGGTCCGTCGGCAAGAAGGCGCCGGGCTACTTCCGTTACCGGGGCATCGAGGTGACCGAGTCGTTCCTCGGTTTCGCCGACCGCCCGGAGTTCTCCGACGCGCGCCATGTCGCGGCCGTCGTCGCCGCGCCGTTCGTGGCGGGCGAGGTGGACCTGATCGAGATGGTGTCCACCCGCTTCATATCGGCCGGGACCCAGCGCGTCGAGCGCCTCCAACTGCTGCCGCTGCCGTTGCCCGAGGAAGACGAAGAGGCGTCGCAGGCCGAGGAGCCGGCCGTCGAGGGCTACACGGAGTTCGAGCCTGAGCCCGAGAAGCTCCTGGTGGAGCTGGCCCCACGGGCGTTGGAGGCCGAAATTTTCGCCGCCATGCTGGAAGGGACGGCCTCGTTCTTCACCGCCCAGCAGCGGGCGATGGCCGCGGCCACCGAGAACGCGGACGAACTCATCCGCACGCTGACGCGCGTCATGAACCGCGCCCGTCAGGACGCCATCACGACCGAGATCATGGAAATCGTCGGCGGAGCAGAGGCGCTCCGCCAAGCGAAGGGAGCTTGACCCCAATGACCACCACCGCAACTTCGACCGGCGCGGCGGGGACGACCCACGAGGACGGCCGCGTCGTGGCCATCGCCGGACCGGTGATCGACGTCGAGTTCCCACCGCACTCCCTGCCCGAGATCAATCACGCCGTCGAATTCACGATCGAGCTCGACGGGCAGGAGAACGTGGTGGCGGCCGAGGTGGCCCAGCAGATCGGCGAGGGCCGCGTCCGCTGCATCTGCATGCAACAGACCGATGGCCTGGTGCGGGGCACGGCGGTGCGCAACCTCGGCCGCGGGATCGAAGTGCCGGTCGGCAACGCCGTCCTCGGCCACGTCTTCAACGTCCTCGGCAAGCCTCTCGACACCGATTCCATCGGCGAGCCGGACGACCACTGGGAGATCCACCGACCGGCGCCCGCCTTCGACCAGCTCGAGCCGAGGGCACAGATGTTCGAGACCGGCATCAAGGTGATCGACCTCCTCGAGCCCTACGTGCAGGGAGGCAAGATCGGCCTCTTCGGCGGTGCCGGCGTCGGCAAGACCGTCATCATCCAGGAGATGATCCACCGGGTGGCTCAGGAGCACGGCGGCGTCTCGGTGTTTGCCGGCGTCGGCGAGCGCACGCGCGAGGGCACCGACATGTGGCTGGAAATGCAGGAGTCCGGAGTCATCGACAAGGCGGCACTTGTCTACGGCCAGATGGACGAGCCGCCGGGCGTCCGCCTGCGCGTCGGCCTGGCCGCGTTGACGATGGCGGAGTACTTCCGTGACGTGCAGAACCAGGACGTGCTGCTCTTCATCGACAACATCTTCCGTTTCGTCCAGGCGGGCTCGGAGGTCTCGACGCTGCTCGGGCGGATGCCCTCGGC
>DATAYX010000315.1:0-7060 GCA_036272355.1 Acidimicrobiales bacterium | reverse complement strand
GAACGTGGGCCGTTCCGGGCCCACTGCGTCGAGCACCGTGTCGTTGCGCTCCGCGCCGGCAGCGACAGCGAGCGTCGCCAGGTCGTCGATGTGCACCGGCCGGATCCGGTAGTCGCCCTTGCCGCCCACCCCGAACGCGGGCAGGTGCCGTAACAACCACGCGATGTTGTTGATGAGGACGCCGTCGCCGCCGAAGAGGATCCCAGGGCGGAGCACGGCGTAGGGCACTCCGACCTCGGCCAGCGCACGCTCCACGTGGGCCTTGCCGCGAAAGTATCCGTAGGGAGACGAGATGCTCGGATGCGTGATCGAGACGTGCACGATCCGCTCGACGCCCGCCTGGCGTGCCGCGTGGAAGAGCGTGCGCGAGTTGGCGACGGCCCGTTTGTGGTCGTCCCGGCCGTGCGGGAACCGCACCCAGTAGGTGTTGTAGAGGGTCGTCGCGCCCTCGAGCGAGGAGGACAATCCGACGACGTCGTCGAAGTCGAGGGGGCGGACGTCGATCGGCGTGTCCGGGTCGGCGCGGCCCGGATGGCCCGTGAGGGTCCGCACCCGCCGGCCGGACCGCTCGAGCTCGCGTGCGATGGCGGCTCCCGAGTAGCTGAACGCCCCTGTGACCACGTCGAATCCCCGGTCCGGAAAGTCGCGTGTGTGCACGTCATATACGTCTACCCCGAGGGATGTCGCATGCGTCATGCCGTCTCCTTTCATCCGGGCTCCCCCTCATGAGAGCCACTCAATGCCTGCGCGAGCACCGCCAGTTGCCGCGCTCGCGCGAACAGCGCCAACGCGCGCGTGCGGTCCCCGTCGAGATGCGCCAGCATCTCGAGGCCGAGGTAGAGGGCGACAACGGCATGGGCCGCAACGTCAGGCTCCACGACTGCAGCGAGCGGTGTATCCAAGAGAACACCGCCCAGCGCGTCGGCGGCGAACTGGCGCCACGGAGCAATACGCGCCGCCACCTCGGGCGCCAGACCGGGCGTCGCAGACGCGCCCGCGATCATCTCCGCCAGCACCGCGATGTGGCCGGCGTCGAGGTCTTCCTCGAAGACTTCCTCTGCAGCGTCCACCAGTTCGCCGAGTCCCTGCGCCCGGTCGACTGCGACCTGATACTGCGCTTGGCGCGTCGCACTCACCTGGTCCAGGGCCGCCAACAACAGGTTGGTGACCGAGCCGAAGTGATAGAAGACCAGCCCCTGGTTGCAACCGGCCCGGCGGGCGATCTGCCGGGCGCTCGCACCGGCGAACCCCTGCTCCTTGAGGGCGTCGATGGCGCCTCTGATCAGCGCGTCCCGTGTCTCCTGCGCGCCGTTGGTAGCGGGCCGATCCATCGATGCCTTCGTGCCCGGCTTGGCCACCTTCGCTCGCCTCCTTCAGCGATTGCTTTGAGCAATTGCTCAAATCGTAGGCCCACTCCTTCTGAGAGGCAAGAGTGCAGGCCAGGGCGGTATGGACCCGGCTGGGGGGCGGTCCTTCCGCCACCGGGAGGCGGGCTGGGGCGGGTACCAGGCGTGGCCCTTCCGGGGGTTCTCTTCCGAGCTCACCAAGTACGTGCAGGGTGCGACGCCGCGTCAGCTCGCGCTGCTCGGCATCCCGTTGCCTGGCCATCCCTACTGGGACGAGGCCACGGTCATCGGCGTGCAGGCGCGTTATCCCGGACTCGACATGGCGCCCTGGCGATCGGCGCTGTCCGCAACCTGACCCGAAAGCTCGGCTTCTTCCGAGCCCTTTATGCGGTATGCGGAGAGCCCGGCGCCACCAGCGGCCATGGCAGCTCCCGCTCGGCCGCGAGCGCGAGGTCGAGCAGCAACTGCTCGCGGTGGTGCCCCGCCAGGACCTGCAATCCCACCGGCAGACCGTCGACCGAGCCGGCCGGGATGCTGACCGCGGGGCTGCCGTTGAGATTCGAGGGCGCAGTCAGCGCCGCGTTGTTCATGATGGCGCGTGTGAAACCGATCTCGTGGATGAGGTCGCGGCCCGGCAGCGTCGACGGCGGCGGACCCTCCGCGCTGAACGCCACGTCGGGATGCGTCGAGCAGAAGACGAAGTCCGCCTGGTCGAACAGCGCCGCCATGGCCTCGTTGAGCTGCCGCCGGTACTGCTCGATGGAGGCGGCCCGCTCCAGTGTGTAGCGCTCCTGCGCGCCGCGCAGGCCCATGAGGATCTCGGGGGACAGCTCTTCCACGCGGTCGGGGTAGGCGTCGCCCAGGTCGACCACCATGGGCGGCATGTTGGACATGGCCCAGGCGCCGCGCAGGGGTGGGAGCGTCGGCTGGACCGCGACGACGCGCAATCCCGCCGCCTCGGACAGGCGGGCGGCGGTGGCGACGACGACCTCGGCCACCTCGTCACGCACCTGGGCGATGCCGAGGTCCACGATGATCGCGGCGGTCAGGCCGAAGAGATCGTGGCTGCCGAGGGCGGCCTCCCACCCCTCGACTCTCGGGAGGCTGAGAGGGTCGCGGCGGTCGAAGCCATTGCACGCGTCGAAGTAGCGGGCCGTGTCGCGCACCGAGCGCGTCAGGCACCCGAGCACACTCGTCATCGGTTCGATCGTCCCGTCGGGACCCTTGGGGATCCTCCCGTACGTCGCCTTGAGCCCGAAGAGCCCGCTGAAGCCGGCCGGACCGCGGATGGAACCGCCCCCGTCGCTGCCCGTCGCGATGGGCAACAGGCCGCCGACCACGGCGGCAGCCGTGCCGCCTGACGAACCGCCTGGTGTCCGCTCCAGGTTCCACGGGTTGCGCGTCGTGCCGTGCAGGACCGTCGACGTGCAGTTGATGCCGCCGAACTCCGGCGCCGTCGTCTGCGCGGCGAGCACCGCCCCCGTCGTGCGCAGCCGCGTCACGGAGGTGTCGTCATGGCCGGCGACGCGGTCCTTGAAGATGACGGAGGCCTCGGTGTAGGGCCAGCCGGCGACCTTCTCGAGCTCCTTGACCCCGAAGGGGACACCACCAAAAGGCAGGGCGACATCGGCGCGGGCGGCCGCCTCCCGGGCCCGGTGGAAGTCCGTGAAGCTGAAGGCGTTGAGCGGCGATGCGCCGATGGCGGCGATGCAGTCGTCGAGCGCTTCGAGTGGCGAGAGCTCGCCGGCCCGGAACGCATCCACCAGGCCGCAGGCGTCCCTCAACCAGGGCGTGCTCACGAGGGCGGACAGTACCCGAGCGCCCTCACGCTCGCCCGGGCCCCGCCGGAGGCGGCTCGATAGCCTCGGCCGCTGTGAAGATCTCGCAGCTGACGACGCCCGCGCTGGTCGTCGATGCCGCGCTCCTCGACGCGAACCTGCGCACGATGGCCGAGGCGCTGCCCGGAGGGCGGCTGCGCCCCCACGTGAAGGCGCACAAGTGCACGGCGTTGGCCGCCCGCCAGGCCGCGCTCGGGAACACCGCGTTCACCTGCGCCACGATGCGGGAGATGGAGGGCATGGCGCGGGCCGGCCTCGGGGACGACTTGCTGTTGGCCAACGAGGTGGTCGACGCCAGTCGCCTCGGGGCGTTGGCGAGGAGTGGGGCGCGCGTCACGGTGGCGGTGGATTCGGAGGCCACGATCGACGCCGCGGTCCGGGGCGGCGTGGCCGAGGTGCTCGTCGACGTGAACGTCGGCCTCCCCCGCTGCGGGTGCCCGCCGGAGGAGGGCGGTCGGCTCGCCGAGCGCGCACGGGCGGCCGGGCTCGTCGTGCGCGGCGTGATGGGGTACGAGGGGCACATCGTCGGGCTCGAGGATCGGGGGACCCGGGAGGAGATGATCGAGGTCTCGATGGGGCAACTCGTGCGCGCGCACGAAGACGTCGGTGGCGACGTCGTCTCCGGTGGCGGCACCGGGACCTACGACATGAACACCTGGGTGACCGAGATCCAGGCGGGGTCGTACGCGTTGATGGACACGGCGTACGCCAAGTTGGGGTTGCCCTTCGCCCACGCGCTGAGCGTGCTTTCCACCGTGATCTCGGTGTCCAGGGACTGGGTGGTGGCGGATTGTGGGCTGAAGGCGCTCGGCATGGATCACGGCAATCCAGCGGTCGGGGGTTCAGAGGTGTGGTTCTGCTCCGACGAGCACCTCACGATGAAGCCGGGAGCGCCGATGAAGGTCGGCGAGCGCGTCCGGGTGTTGCCGGCTCATATCGACCCGACCGTCGCGTATCACGAACACCTGTACATCGTCGACGGCGACGATGTCGTCGAGCGCTGGGACGTCGACCTGCGCGGGTGGTGAGGACGGGTCAGTGGCTGGCTGTCACGCCGGCTCGTCGGGGAAGTCACGCATCGTGCGCATCGGCGACGCGAACAGCCAGAGGCAGGCGAGGGCTTCGCCGATGTAGCCGATCCACAGCGTGGGCCGCAGGCCTGCGACCGAGCCGAGGACGCCGCCGAGCAGGCCGCCGAGCGGGAGCACACCCCAGACCACGAAGCGCATGCTGGCGTTCATCCGGCCGAGCAGCCGGTCCGGGCACAGTCGTTGCCGGAAGCTCACCTGGTTGACGTTGTAGACGACGGCCGAGAAGCTCACGAAGAACAGGCCGGCGCCGAAGAGGATCAAGCCGGGACCCGGCATCGTGAGCGGGACCAGCAGGCCGCCGACGTTGCCGAGAATGCCGATGATCGTGGCGCGGGCACCCCCGAAGCGACGCGCCAGCGGGCCCGCGACGAATGCGCCGAGAACGCCGCCGATGCCCCCCATCGTGAACAAGAGGCCGATCACACCCGGGGTCGCATGCACCTCGCGCACGAGGAAGACCACTTCGGCGGCGGCCGCGACGCCGCTGAAGAAGTTCGACGTCGCCGTCGTGGCGGCAATGGCGCGCAACAGCGCGTTGCCGAACACGAACCGGAGTCCCTCTGCGATGTCGTGTCGCAGCTTCGGGTGCCCGGACTCGGGGACCGCGGGAACCGGTTCGGGAGCACGGATGGCCGCAACGGCGCCGGCCGAGACCAGGAAACTGACCGAGTCGACGAGGACGGCGGCGGAGCCGCCGACCGCTTGGACGAGGCCGCCGGCAACGCTCGGGCCCGCGACGGCAGCCACCTGCGCGCTGCCGGTGAGCTTCGCGTTCCCCTCGACCAGGTTTTCGCGCCCGACGAGCGTCGGGAGGTACGACTGATAGGCGACGTCGAAGAACACCGTGAGGATGCCGCTCACCAGGGTGACGACGAAGAGCTGGGCCAACGTCAGCCATCCGGCGGCATACGCGACGGGTATCGAGCCGATGGCGACGACCCGCCCCAGATCGGCGGCGATCATGACCCAGCGTCGGCGGGTGCGGTCTATCCAGACGCCGGCGGGGAGCCCGACAATCAGGAACGCGGCGGTGGCTGCCGCCGTCAAGAGGCCCATCTGGAACGGCGTCGCGTGCAACGTGCGCACCGCCAGGAGCGGGATCGCGAGCAGGCTTACCTGCGATCCGAGTTCGCTGATGGTCTCTCCGCCCCAGAGCAGGCGGAAATCGCGATGTCGCAGCAGGACGCCACGGGCCACCGGCGGACCCTAACGCGGCGTACGAGTCATAGACATCGATGTCTATAAACGTCGGTCCCACTCGCCCCTTCGTCCGGCTCCTGGGGCGGAGGGTGTCAACGCGAAGGCGGATCGGTGGCGTGCACTCCGAGTCGCCGTCGGACGGCTCGACGGGCCACGTCGAGCGTGGCCGGGTCGTCGCTCATCACGAAGCTGGTGTTGGCGGCGAGGATGATGCCGTTGATGTCGAACACGAGGATCATCAGGTCCTCGTCCGCCGCGAGTTGTCCCAACTTCTGGGCCTTGGCGCCGTAACCGAAGACCAGGCCGATGAAGCGCTGCTGGAAATCGCCGACCCGCTCCTTCACCGGCCCCGGACGTGTACCCATCTCGAGGACGGCGGAGGCAAAGAAGCACCCGCCCGGGAAGGTATGGCGCTGAAGATGGTCGAAGAAGAGGTCGCAGACGGCCAACAATTGCCCGAGCCCTTCGGGCGCCTTCTCCGAAGGGTCGATCACCTCCAGATCGAAGATGCGCTCCGCCTCGTCGATCGTGGCGAGCTGGAGCTCCTGCTTCGAACCGAAATGGGCGTACAGCCCGCTCTTCGAAATGCCCAAGGACTTGGCGAGCCCGCCGATGCTCAGCCCTTCGAGTCCCTCGACCGTGGCCAGGGACACGGCCTCGAGCAGGATCGCCTTACGGGTCCGCAACCCGTCTTCGCGCTGCTTGCGAACGCCAACCACCGAATCCGTCATGGTCCCCTCGCCGGCCTTGCCGTTACCCCCGTGCAGCTCGCCGGCTCACTTGGCTCTTGACACTTAGCACGACCGGTCGTACTATTCCTCCTTAGTACGACCGACCGTACTATATCAGGTGAGCGTCCCGCAGCGTGCCGTGGCACGTCGGGCCGACAAAAGGGGGAGATACGTGACCGTGAACCCGAACCAGGCGCTATGGGAAAAGGGCGACTTCACCCGGATCGCGTCGAGCATGCGGGAGAGCGGCGAGGCTCTGGTGAAAGACCTCGACATCACAACCGGACTCGAGGTCCTCGATCTCGGCTGCGGAGACGGGACCACCGCGATCCCCGCCGCCAATCTCGGGGCGAACGTCCTCGGCGTCGACATCTCCCGCAGCCTCGTGGACGCCGGCAACGCCAGGGTCGAGAAGCTCGGCCTCACCAGCTGCAGGTTCCAGCAAGGAGACGCGTGCGATCTCTCGGAACTCGGGGATGAGCGCTTCGACCTTGTCGTCAGCATCTTCGGTGCCATGTTCGCTCCCAAGCCCTTCGACGTGGCCCGAGAGGTCGTGCGCGTGACGCGGCCTGGCGGTCGGATCGTGATGGGCAACTGGATCCCCGAGGACCCCACGATGGTCGCGCAGCTGCTGAAGATCAGCTCGGCCTTCACCCCTCCCCCACCCGAGGGCTTCATCAGCCCGATGAAGTGGGGCGTCGAATCGGACGTGATCGACAGGTTCACGAGCGCGGGCATCCCCGAAGACCACGTCTCGTTCGAGCGCGACACCTTCACCTTCGTGCACCCGGGCCCGTCGTCGGAATTCCTGGCTGACTTCCGCGACTTCTACGGGCCGACGATGAACGCCTACG
>DATAYX010000314.1:0-3642 GCA_036272355.1 Acidimicrobiales bacterium | reverse complement strand
CATCTCGCCGCGCGCACCGAGACCGTGCGGCTGGGCACGGCCATGCTTTTGTTGCCGCAGCGCAACCCCGTCTACGTCGCCAAGGAAGTGGCCACGCTCGACTGGCTCTCGGGCGGACGGGTCGACCTCGGCATCGGCGTCGGGTGGCTGAAGGAGGAGTTCGACGCGCTCAACACGCCCTGGCCGCAGCGCGGCAAGCGCACCGACGAGTACCTCGAAGTGCTCCACACGCTCTGGACCGACGACGTGTCTTCGTTCACGGGCGAGACCTACCAGCTTCCTCCGTGCGAGATGTTCCCGAAGCCCCTGCAGGACCCCCAGCCCCCGATCCACATCGGCGGCGAGACCCCCGCCGCCCTCCGGCGCGCGGCGCGGCACGGCCAGGGGTGGCACACGTTCAACCGCAGTCCCGCCCAGTTGGCCGAAGGCCTGGCCGAGCTCGACACGCACCTCGAGGCCGCCGGGCGCAGCCGGGCCGACCTGCGCATCACGGTCTGCCCGTACTTCAACCAGCTGACGCCCGCCGACGTCGAGGCTTACGCCGAGGCCGGCGCCGATGCCGTCGCCGCGCTGTTCTTCGCCTTCACGCCCGACGACGTGGCCCGTGCCTTCGACGACCTCGAGCCTTGCCGCGAGGCGGCCGCCCGGGCCGGTAGCTGAGCCGACGGCGCCACCTAGGGGTGGCGCGAGGTGCGCCGCGTACTCGGGGCGGAACACGCTCGCTTCCTCGCACCACCCGTAGGCACGTCGAACCTAAAACGGGAGCCCTGGGGAACAAATCGCCCGCAGGAATGAACCGGGGGCAGGCCGTTCATCCCTGGGGATGAGAATCAGCTGAGTCCCGGGCAGCGAAGCTGTAGGGGGATGAAGGCCGGGCCACAACCACACGGAGGTCCTGGTCAGGCGGCACTACCATGGACCCCTCGCTTGGGAACCAAGGATCAGATGCGCCCCAACTCCCGTCACCTCTATCCGGTGTGGCTCCGGCCCGGGACGACCCGGGCCACCGCGGCCGCCGTCACGGCCCAGGCCCCGCAGGCCGACCGGGCCTGGCGCCTGTGGGAGCGGCTACGCGACTTCGACCGCCGCTACGCCGCCTACGTCGACATCGCGATCGCCCTCGTCCTCTTCGTCCTCTGCTCGGGCTGGACGTTCACCGACCACGCCGGGCATCCGGATCTTGTGGTGGTGGCCGCCCTGATCTTCCCCCTGGTCTTCCGGCGGCGTGCACCCGAAGCTGTCTTCGCCATCATCGCAACGGTGGCGTTCGTGCAGTGGCTGGTAAGCGGCCCCGCCTTGGCGGACGTGGCCCTCCTCGTCGCGATGTACACGGTCGCGGTCGAGTCGGACTGGCTCTTCGTCGTGATTGCCGCAGCCGTCCTCGAGGCCGGCGTCATCATGGCGACAATCCGATGGACGGTGACGAGCGATGACCTGAAGACCTTCGTCTTCCTCACCGGCCTCGCCATGGCGTCGCTCCTCGCCGGCGTCGTGGTCCGCGCCCTGCGCAGCCAGCTCGACTGGCTCGCCGAACGCGCCGCGCGCCTCGAGGTCGAACGTGACCAGCAGGCGTCGCTGGCGGCCGCGGCCGAGCGCGCCCGCATCGCCCGCGAGATGCACGACGTCGTGTCGCACAACATCCAGGTGATGGTGACACTGGCCGACGCCGCGGCGGCCGCCCGGGTGAGCGACCCCGAGCGCGCCGCCGACGCCATGCGTGAGGTGTCGAGCACCGGACGCCAGGCGCTGACCGACATGCGGCGCATGCTCGGCGTGTTGCGTGACGAGCCCGCCATCGGCGGCATGGATGTCCAGCACGCGTCCGGTACCGCCCGCCGCGACGCCCTGTCCCCCCAACCCGGCCTCGGCGATCTCGATTCGCTCGTGGAGCGCGTCCGCGGCACCGGGCTCACGGTTTCGCTCGCACGCGCCGGACAACCGTTCGAGGTCTCCGGGGCGGCGGGACTCACCGTGTACCGCATTGTCCAGGAGGCCCTTACCAACGCGCTCAAGCACGCCGAGGACCCCGCTTCCGTCGAGGTCTGCCTTGACTTCGAAGACCCCGACATCTCGGTGCGCGTGCATGACGACGGGGGTCCCCCGGCCGACGCGCGGAAGGCGGGAGCCAACGGGAACGGCCAACGACCGCCGCATCGCAACGGCTCGGAAGGCGGCCACGGTGTCGCCGGCATGGCCGAACGGGCCGCTGCCTTCGGCGGCAGGCTCAGCGCGGGCCCGGCGCCCTCCGGCGGCTGGGAGGTACTCGCCACGTTGCGCGACTGCAAGGCCCCGGTCGCCCCGTGACCGTCCGTGTCGTGCTGGCCGACGACCAGGCCCTCTTGCGCAAGGGCTTCCGCATGATCCTCGAAGCAGAGGACGGGATCGAGATCGTGGGCGAGGCCGCCGACGGCTCCGACGCCGTTCGCCTGGTCGAGCTCTATCGACCCGACGTCGTTCTCATGGATGTCCGCATGCCGGTACTCGACGGCATCGAGGCCACCCGCGCCATCACGACCTCGGCCGCCGGCAGTGAGACACGCGTCCTCATCCTCACCACCTTTGATCTCGACGAGTACGCCTTCAGCGCGTTGCGCGCCGGGGCCAGCGGCTTCCTGCTCAAGGACGTCCCGCCGACCGAGCTGGTCGGGGCCATCCGGACCGTCGCCAGCGGCGACGCCGTGGTCTCGCCGCGCGTGACCCGCCGCCTCCTCGAGGAGTATTCGGACAAATTGCCCGACCTTTCCGCCAACGGCGGCGCCAGCTCCCCCTCCCCCGGCGGCTCCCATCCCGCGCTCGCCCAACTCACCGACCGCGAACGCGAGGTGCTCCTAGCCGTGGCCGACGGCCTCTCCAACGCCGAGATCGCGGATCGCCTCTACGTGTCGGAAGCCACTGTGAAATCACATGTGGGCCGGCTCCTGGCCAAGCTCGGCCTACGCGACCGCGTGCAGGCGGTGGTCTTTGCGTTCCAGTCGGGCCTGGTAAGCCCCTCTTGACGCCGCCAACCCTGGCGACGCCCGCCGGAGGGGGTCCCGAGGGGTCATAGGCTCGTCCGTGGTGGCCTTGGAACCGGAGCGACAGATCCCCGCGTCCCCTGCCAACGCAGGCCGTGACACGGCTATCGGCGTCTTCACCGACGACGGCCCGTGGGAGGTCGACCTCGACGCTCTCGAATGGCGCCACGGGCTCGCCGCCGTCCGAGCAGACCTGCACGCTGCGCTGCCGGGACTGATACGGACCCGTATCCTGCCGCCCGGGCGCCGCCTTGGCACCACGGTGCAGCACCTCGGTGGCGCACTCGGGCTCTGGTTCGCCAAGGAGCGCCGCTCCGGCGGCCAGAGCTCCATCGCCGGCATCTCGCGTCGCCTGCGCGTTGCTGCCGAGCACCTCGGCCCGACCTACATCAAACTGGGACAGATCATCGCGTCGGGTGACGGCATCTTTCCCGCCGAGCTCGTGGCTGAGTTCAAGTGGTGCCGCGATGAAGTCCCCGCCGAGCCCTGGCCGGTCGTCGAACGCGTCCTCACCGAAGAGCTCGGCCGCCCGATCCACTCCGTCTTCGCCTCTGTCGAGCGCACGCCGAAGGCCGCCGCGTCCATTGCACAGGTGCATGCCGCCACGTTGCGCGACGGCACTCCCGTC
>DATAYX010000313.1:0-3741 GCA_036272355.1 Acidimicrobiales bacterium | reverse complement strand
TTGAAGAAGGTGTCGTACTGCAGGGTGCCGGTGTCCTGCGATCGGACGATCTTCATGCACTGCGCGGACAGGCGCTTGAACTCCTCCACCTTGCCCTCGTGGAACTTGAACCGAACGATTCCCAGAAGTTCACCCACGCATCGACCTCCCGTATGCCGCGTATTCCAGCGGCCAACGCTAATAGAGCAGTTGCTTTCGTCGAGAGTCCCGCTCGTCCACGGCGATAGCGTGACGCCGATGGCCGGCAGCGCCGTACAGCACTGGGTGCAGAAGTACGGCGTCAACCCAATCGCCCGTTTCGGCGTGCGGCTCGGGCTGGCGCCGAGACACTTTGCCTTGCTCGAGACGACGGGTCGCAAGACCGGGCGCCGACGGCAAACGCCGGTCGGGGGAGCAAAGCTGGGTTCGGCGTTCTGGGTGGTGGCCGTGCACGGCGCAGACTGTGCGTACGTCCGGAACCTCATGGCAGAGCCGACGGTGCGGGTGAAGGTCAGGCGGTCCTGGTACTCGGGCCGGGCCACCGTCGTTCCCGACGACGACCCCATTGCCCGGCATCATCAAATCGTGGCGGCCAACGGCTGGGTCGGCCGCGCCGACGGCGTCTTCTTCCGCGCCACGGCCACGAAACCAGTGTCCGTCCGGGTCGACTTGGACTGAACCCGTCTCCAATCGTCGCCGGGTCAGCGAGCGAGCTCGGCGATCAGATCCACCGCCCGGTCCCCCGCTGTCGGAAGATCCAGCTGTTTCACTCGCTGTGACCCGGCCTCCGCCAAGGAGCGCCGGAGCTCGCTATTGGACGCAGCCCGTGCCGCGGCCTCGGCGAGCGCATACGGATCAGTGGCGTCGACGAGGAGGCCGGCGTCACCGACGATCTCGGGCAATGCGCCCTCACTGTTCGCCACGACGGGCAGGCCCATCGTCATGGCCTCGATCACTGGCACCCCGAAGCCTTCGTGGCGCGAGCCCATGATCAGGACGTCGGACTTCCCCATGGCGGCAACCAGGTCCGAATCGCTAATGGCACCCCGGAACGTGACGGCCTCGCGGATCCCCAGCTCGTCGACGAACCGTTCGAGCGCCCGGGAGTAGGCGGGCACGACGGGTCGACCCACGACCTGCAAGGTTGCTTCGGGATCGTGATGGGCGCGCGTGACCAACAACGCCATGAGGGCCAGCTCGATCCCCTTGTTGGGCGCGACGCGGCCGACGCAGATCCAGCGGGCCCCGCTGCCGGCCGACGCGGTCGATCCTGCTGCAGAGGTGCCGGACGTCGGCGCGATGGCTGCGGGTGGCACGACGGCGGTGCGGGCATACCCGGCAGTGCGCAACTCGGCCTCGTTGAACGCCGACACGGCAAGGCCGAGAGTGGTGCGAGATGCGAGACTCGACCGTTCGTGGAGGGCACGAAGTTGGTGGCGGGCCATGGGGTTGTTCCATGCCGCGTAGTACTCGGGTGGCGTGACGTTGTGGTAGTTCACGACCAACGTCTCGCGGCGCGACGCCAACCAGGGCGCTATCGCCGACGCGGTGGCGAACTGGTAGAGCAGCACGTCGCCCCGCTGAGCCTGGTCGGCGTAGCGCGGGAACAGAGTCGTCTCGTTCTCCGTTTCGGGGTCGACCATCTCGACGTAGATCCGCGACTCGATCCCCCGGGCCACCAGTACCTCGCGCAGGCGCAACGTGTGTCGCCCTACCGCGTCGTCACGGTGCAGCATCGGGACGAATTGGTGCACAGCGGTCATCTGCGCCGACCCCTGGGTTGCTCCTGGACCGCGACCAGGAGATCGACGAAACGATCGGCGGCATTGGGCAGGTCGAGCTCGGCAAAGCGGCGGCGTCCGGCCTCGGCGAGTTTCGTTCGGCGTGTCGGATCGGCAAGCACGCGGCTGATGGACTCGGCCAGGGTGTATGGATCGCGCGACGCGACGAGGACACCGGCATCGCCGAGGACTTCGGGGACCGCTCCCTGGTCGTACGCGACAACCGGAAGGCCGGCCGCCATGGCCTCGACCACCGGGACGCCGAAGCCCTCGTGCTCGGAGGTGACCACGAGCACATCGGCCGTGGTGTAGGCGGCGGCAACTTCGGCATCGGTGGCGTACCCGGTGAACACCACCGCGTCGTCGAGCCCCAGGTCTGCCACAAACCGTCGGAGCGCCCGTTCGTACGCGTCGGTCGCCGGCTTGCCGACGACGCGGAGCCTGGCGCCAGGGTCACTGCCTTGGCGCGCCACGGCCAGTGCGGCGATCGTGCGCTCGAGCGCCTTGTTCGGCGCGACCCGGCCGACGACGAGCCAGACGGCGCCTGTCGGGGCGTGCGGGCTCGGGGGCGGACTTGCGCCGTTCGCCGGCCGCGAAGTTCCGCTCTCCCCGACCGCAGCCGATGGCGGCACGACTGCGGTGGTGGCGAAGCCAGCCTCGACCAAGTGCGTCTCGTTGTAGGCCGAATCGGCGATGGCGAGTGCCGTCCGTGGGGCGAGCACGGTCAGGTCTTCACGAGCGCGCTCCTGGCCGAGAGCGAGGTGATGATCCCACGGCGCCATGAGCTCCGGTGGGGTGATGTTGTGGTAGTTCACCACCAGCGTCTCGCTCCGGCTCGCCAGCCAGGGTGCCATGAGCGACGCCGTGGCGAATTGATAGACCACGACGTCGCCTCGGTGAGCTCGGTCGGCGTAGGAGATCGCTGGAAGCGTCTCCTCCGCCGTCTCGTCCTGCACAACGTCCACAAAGATGTTCGACTCGAGTCCCCTGCGGCGTGTGGCATCGCGCAGCCGCAGGGTGTGCCGGCCGACCGCGTCGCCACGGTGGAGCACGGGGACGAAGTGGTGGACTCCGCTCACGTGGCGGAGGCGGCGGCGGAGATGCCGAACCGTTCGTCGCCCCCGGTCCCGGCCGGCAACGGCGTCACTTCGACAAAGCCGCTGCGATTGAGCAGGAGCTCCCAGGTTTCGAGGTGAAGGGCCGCCCGATCGACCATGTCGTTGGACGTCGGTGCATTGAGCGAGAGCGGGTCGAGAGGCTCGGAGACGACCACGATGGGCGCGCTCCGTGCGAGTACACGGTGCGAGTCCGCGAGCAGCGGCAGGAGTCCGTGCAGTGGCAACCGGTCCACCACGCCGCTCAAAACGAGACCACCGAGCGACCCGGTGGGCCGCTGCCGCAGCTCCTCGGTCACCTCGCGGATGGTGACGTCACAGCCACGCTCGAGGGCGCGCAGCGCGACTCCACCCCGAGGTTCGACACCTTGGGCGTGCACGCCCTTTCGGGTGAGCGCGCTGATGAGCGCACCTTCGCCACAATCCGCGTGCAGCACGTCACCGCCTTGCTTCCGTTCTGTCACCAGCCCGGCGAGCGGCTCGACCCAGCCGTCGAGCTCGCGCGCGGGGGCGAGCCATGCCGCACCATCGAGAGGGACATCCTCCGTGTTGACGCGTGCTTCGAGGGTGCTGACCCGCGCATGTAAGAACCGAAATGCCTCGACGACGTGCGTCATCGCGTCTTGGACTTCGGACTTCTCTTCATCCCCGGGCTGGGCACCGGCGCTGCGGCCGCGCCGGCCGCGCCGGCTCGTCGTGTCGCTCTTTGATCGCAACAGATCCGACAGGTCTGACGTTCCCGGCTGGTAGGGGCCGTAGTGATCCCCGAGGTGCGTGAACGCGCCCATGAAGTTCCATTCGTCACTTCCCTGCGGCGAAAGCCGGGCGAACGAATCCCGAAGTGCAGCGCCAGCTCGGGCGCGGTC
>DATAYX010000312.1:0-7777 GCA_036272355.1 Acidimicrobiales bacterium | reverse complement strand
GATCATCACCGGGGGCGAGAACGTCTCGTCGATCGAGGTCGAGGACTGCCTCTACCAGCACCCCGCGGTCGGCGAGGTCGCCGTGATCGGCGTGCCCGACGAGAAGTGGGGCGAGACGATCAAGGCGCTGGTGGTCGTGCGTCCGGGCGAGACGGCCTCGGAGTCCGACCTCATCGCCCACTGCCGTGACCGCCTGGCCCACTTCAAGGCGCCCACGAGCGTCGAGTTCCGCGACGCCCTCGACCGCACCGCCACCGGCAAGCTCCAGAAGTACAAGCTGCGCCAGCCCTACTGGGCCGGGCGCGAGAAGGCGGTCAACTAGGGACCGGCACCCCCGTGCCCGAACCCTCTCGGCGCCGGTCCGTCACTTCCCGGCTTCGCCGCCGCCCTCAGGCGCTGTCGCCGGGCCCGGGCACGGGCCGGTGTGAACGCTCCTCGAGCACCAGGTGGCCGCGGCGGTCGAAGGCGGCCGCCACCTCGCCACCGATGAGGCGCCGGAGCGGGTCGCCGACGATGGTCCGCCGCCAGCCCGAGTCCAGGCGGCTCGGTTCGTGGCAGAGCAGCTGGGAGATGTCGGCGCGGGTGGCCAGCAGCGTCTGATCGAAATCGAGGTCGTCGGCGATCTGACGCACCATGCCCGAGCACACGGCGACGGCACCGGCCGGGGCCTGCGCCTCCCGGCCCGCCGACGGCATGCGGAGTTGATCGGCGGGGAGCTCGAGCCCGCGCTGGATCGCCGCCAGGACCTCGGCCGCGCGGCCCTGGGCGAGATGGCGACCGTCGACCCCCCGGGCTCGGCGGAGCTCGGCCTGGTTGTGGGGCGGGCGTTGGGAGATCGCGAGCAGCCCGAGGTCGGACAGCACCTGGCGCCGGGGCTTGTTCGACTCCGCGGCCGTGCGCTCGCGCCAGGCGGCGACCTCCTGGGCCACCGCGCGGGAGCGCCGCGACATGCTGCGGATGTCGCCGAGACGCCACCAGGCCTCCTCGGGCACGCGGGCCGGCGGCGTGTGGTCCATCAGCACCTGGTCGCATTCGTTGAGCGCCCATTCGAACCGGCCCAGGGCACGGAGGCGATCGGTGAGGACGGCGCGGAGTTCGAGCAGGTGGGAGACGTCGCTTACCGCGTAGGCGAGCTGGCGGCTCGACATCGGCCGCTCCAGCCAGTCGGACAAGCGGTCCGCCTTGGGCAAGGGCACCCCGAGCATCACGTCGACCAGGCGCGAGAGCGAAGGCGTCGACATGCCGATGAACCCGGCGACGATCTGAGTGTCGAAGACGGTTGCGGGGACCACGCCGCAGGCCGCCATCAGCACGTCGAGGTCCTGGGTGGCGGCGTGCGCCACGGCGACGCCCGGGCCACCGAAGATCCCGGCCAGGGGTGCCGGGTCCACCGCCAGGGGATCGACGAGCGCGACCTTGTCCGCCCAGGCGATCTGTATCAGCGCCAACTCCGGGACGTAGGTGCGCTCGGTGTGGAACTCGGTGTCGAACGCGTAGGCCTCTTCGCCGGCGACCTCTCCCACCAGGGCCTCGAGAGCGGCACCGTCGACGATCAGGGGAGCGGGAGCGGTGGGAGCACTCATGGGGCGTCACCGGGTGGCGGCGTCGGCGTGCTTCGTTGCGCTGGGTGCGTCGGATCGAGGTTCGTGATGGTCGATGTCCGGATCGTGCGTTCCCGGGTGACGTTAGCGCGGGCGCGGTCCGCATCCTCGCTGGCAGCTTCGGTGCAGGCAGGTGGCAGGCCGGTGGTTTCGACCTAGTCGCCCGACCGCCGCCCCGGGTCCCTTACAGCGGCCTGGCCTGGGAAAACGACCGCCGGTCCCGTCGCAATTCGCCCACAACACGGGGGGACACCATGACCTTTTGCTCTGTACCGGCTTCCCACGAACGGGCAGAGTGAGTTCGGATGCGCAGCAGAGGGGGCGGAGGGTGAAGCAAAAGAAGCGACTCTTTGGGCGGGACGAGGAACACACGCGATCCCGCGCGTCTGACGACGCGGGTCGCGGGCAGGGGGCGGAGCCGACCGCGGGCACTCCGGCGGGCGGCAAGAGCAGGAGCGTGGAGTCGATGTTGCAGGAGTTCACATCCGGAGACGCCAAGTCCGCCGGACGCACACCGCGGGCGGGCAAGTACGACTCGCTGTGGCAGCTGTCCATGGCCGACCCGCACACCGGGCTGGCCAACCAGCTGTTGTTGCTCGACCGCCTGACCCAGGCGCTCGCTCGGATGCGGCGTCACGGTGGCGAAGTGGTCGTGTGCCACGTCAACCTCGACAACCTGGTGGAGATCAACGCAGATCTCGGCTACACGGTCGGGAACACGGTCCTCTGCGAGATGGCGGACCGTCTCACTGCGGTGCTGCGGACGGAGGACACCATCGGCCGCGTCGGGGGCAACGAGCTGGTCGTGGTGCTGGCGGTCAGCGACGAGCAGTCGGTGGGCCCCCTCACGCGCCGGCTCCAGAAGACGCTGGAGGAGCCCGTCGCGGTCGGCGGCCAACCGATCCAGTTGCGTGCCACGCTCGGTGTGGCGTTGGCCGAGGACGCCGAGTCGGCCGAGGAAGTGCTGGCCCGCGCCGATCGCTCGACCCGCGCCGGCAGTCGCTGAGGCCGGCCGAACCTCCTCTCAGGGGAGCCTGAACCCGAGATCGGCCCAGGCGTCCCGTCCCAAACGATCGCTGGGCCCTCTCGAACCGGGCGAACGCGGCCGCCGAAATTAGGGCATTTAAGTCAGGAGTATCGGCTCTGGCGGTCGCCGCAGTCGGCATGCAGGCTGACAGCACCATGTCCATGTACAGCGAGCTCCTCGGCGAGTTGTGTTCCGACATGGACCCCGTGGAACTGCCGACGTCCCGCGAGGAGCTCGTGGTGGTGCTGCTGCAGTGCCGGCGGCGGCTCCGGGGCCATGGGATGGACCCGAGCCATGTGATGGCCGAGGACCTGGCGCTCGAGCTCGACCACGACCGCATGCTGCTGCGCCTGTGTGCCGCCATGGGCATCCAGAGCGAGCCCTCGCGGTTCGCAAATCCGCTGGCCGAGCGGTCCCGCCTCGAGGCGCTGTTGCGCGGGACCGGCGTCGACTTCCGGACGCTCGACGATCAACGCCGGGTCGCGGTTTCCTGACGCGGTGGCGCGGGCCGGCAGGGGACCGGCCGCACCGTTGCCGGCTCAGTGCGCCGGCGGCGTCCCTCCCTTGCGCTCCGCCAGGACCGCGGCGTAGACGGCGGCCTCGGTACGCCGCCGCATGCCCAGTTTCGACAACAGGCTCGAGACGTAGTTCTTGACCGTGGCTTCGGCCAGGAACAATGCCTCGGCGATCTGACGGTTCGACTGCCCCTGCGCGATCAGCTCCAGGACGCGGCGCTCCTGCGGGGTGAGAACCGTCAGCCTCGACTCGGCCTCCTGGTCCTTGCGCAGGCGATCCCAGAGCTCCTGGGTGAGCACCGGGTCGAGGAGGGACATGCCCCGGCTCACCTTCCGGATGTCACCCAGGAGGTCGCCACCCCCGATCTCCTTGAGGACATAGCCCGACGCGCCCGCCATGATCGACGAGAACAGCGCGTCGTCGTCGGAGTACGACGTGAGCATCAGGCAGTGGACGCCGGGTAACTCCGACTGGATCTCGCGGCACACCTCGATACCGGATCCGTCGGGCAAGCGGACGTCGAGCACGGCGACGTCGGGTTGGAGCTGGCGGATGAGGCTGAGCCCCTCCACCGCGGTCCCCGCCTCGCCGACGACCTCGAGGTCGTCCTCCGCTTCGAGCAGTGTCCGTAATCCCGTCCGGACGAGCTCATGGTCGTCCAGCACGAACACCCGAATTCCCATCGGTCAATTGTGCCACGCCACCACACGTGCCCGAAGCGCACCGACCCTCTCCGGAGCGAATATGTGCGTGCCGTGTGCGTGGCGCGCCTGGCAGTACCCTTGTTCGGCGTGCAGGGGGTGCAGTCGTTCGACCAGATTGACGATCCCGCCAGGCTGCGTCGCCTGGTGCAGGCGATCCTCATCCTCGATGCCGAGCTGCATCTCCCGGTCGTGCTGCGACGCATCATCGAGGAGGCCTGCGACCTCGTCGACGCGCAGTTCGGCGCGCTCGGGGTGCTGTCGACCGACGGCCAAACCCTCGACCAGTTCCTCACGGTGGGCCTCGACAACGAGAAGGAGCAGTCCATCGGCCCGCGCCCGACAGGCCGCGGCGTCCTCGGCACGCTGATCGCGGACGACAAGCCGCTCCGGCTGGCCAACCTCTCGGACAGCCCGGACAGCTTCGGCACCCCGGAACTGCACCCCGAGATGACCTCGTTCCTCGGCGTCCCCGTGCGGGTGCACGGGGAGGTCTACGGGAACCTCTACCTGACCAACAAGCGCCATGCCAAGGAGTTCTCAGCCGACGACGAAGAGCTCGTCCTGGCCCTCGCCAGGGCGGCGGGGATCGCGATCGAGAACGCGCGCCTGCACTCGCTGGTGCGCGATCACGCGCTGACCGAGGACCGCGACCGCATCGCACGGGACCTCCACGACTCGGTGATCCAACGCCTGTTCGCCATCGGCCTCTCGCTCCAGGGGACGGCGCGACTGGTCGAGCGACCCGAGGCCGTCATGCGCATCGCGGAGGCGATCGACAAGCTGGACGAGACGATCAGGCAGTTGCGCAAGGCGATCTTCGACATCGAGCTGACGATCAACAAGGAGGGTCTCCAACCCAAAGTGCTCGAGCTCGTGCACGAGCTCCGACCCGTCCTGAACCTCCATCCGCAGGTGTCCGTCATCGGACCTGTGGACCATGCCGTCACGGGCCAGTTGGCCGAGGAGGTGTTGGCGGTCCTGCGCGAGGCGCTCACCAACGTCGGAAAGCACGCCCAGGCGACGAAGGTGATCGTCACGGTCACCGCCGGTGACGAGTTGCGGGTGGTCGTCGCGGACGACGGCGTCGGCGTCGGCGACGGCGGCCTCGCCGGCGAGCGCTCCGGCGCCTTGGGCCTGAGGAACATGCGCCAGCGGGCGGAGCGCCTCGAGGGCGGCATGGAGATCGGCACGTCGAGGGAGGGGGGTACCCGCCTGACCTGGCACGTGCCCCTGCCGCCGCTCGACGAGACCATCGTGGCCGAGGCGGGTTCGGGCTCGGTCTGACTACGCCGGCGCCACCGCCGGCCGGCCGCCCGCCGGCCGATCGATCAGTCCGGACGGACCGAGCACACCTCGGCGAACCCGTCGTCGATGCAGCCTGCGAGCTTCGCGCTGTCCGGGACCGCGGCGGGGTCGACGGTGAGGGCCACGCAGGCTCGCTCCGCCATCGAGACCAGTGAGGCGTTGAAGGCGGCGCCCGATGGGGGCGAGACGGCGTAGAGGGCCCGAACCAGCGCGCCGTCGATCGAGACCGGGAACGGCGGGCCGGGCACGTTGGTGATGCAGAAGTCGTTGCCCAGGAGCATGCTGCTCCACACGGCGCGGGCGACCGGTGCGGGCAGCGTGCTCAGCCCGTTGGCCATCACGTCGCTCAGGACGAGGCCGGGCGCCTGCTTCCATGCGCCGGTCAAGCGCTGCACCTCGGCGACGCATTCCGCCAGATCGGTGTGCACCGGGATCACGAAGCGCGCAGGAACGAAGTGGTTCCCTGCGGTGCGGTCGCCCGGGTTGCGTACGTTGACCGGCATGAGGGCACGGAACCCTGTGCTCGCGGTGCCGTGTTGCTCGTGGTACAGCGCGAGGCCCCGGACGACGGAGGCGACGAAGACGTCGTTGAGGGTGCCCTGCCAGCCGCGTGCGGCCCGCCGGAGATCTGCGACCGGGACGTCGACCACCTCGACGTGCCGCCGGAAGCTGCGTCCCTGCATGATCGGTGAGACGGGTCGGCCGGCCGGAGCCATGAGGCGGGCGACCGACGTGCCGACGGCGGCCAGCCGCCCCAGAGTGCGGACAGGATGCCGAGCGGCATCGAGGGCGTCGTCGACGAACTTGACGGCCTCGGGCAGGTCTTCCGCCCGGAGTTTCGGCGTCCCGGCGCGACCCTCGGTGCCGTCACGACCGTCACGACCGTCACGACCGTCACGGACAAGCGCAGGCGCGGTCGCAGTTGTGGCATCGCCCGGACCAGCTTCCGGCGCGTCGAACAACGCCGCCAGAGCGGCGAGCCCGCCGACACCGTCGATCAACGCGTGATGCACCTTCAGCACGAGCGCGGCCTCACCACCGTCGAGGCCCTCGATCAGCACCGCCTCCCAGAGGGGGAGCGCAGGGTCGAAGCCGCTCGTCGCCATGGTCTGCGCCATGTCGAGCACGTGACGACGGCCACCTGACCCGGCGACGCGCACGCGCCGCAGGTGGAGATCGAGGTCGAAGGCGGCGTCCGCGACGAACTGCGCACGCATCCGGCCCGGTCCACGCGACATGGCCCGCGACCGCAGGCGCGGCAGCGCCTCGGTGAGGGCCCCGACCCGCGTGCGCACTTCTGACCACGACGGCGCGCCCTCCAGGATCATGACCGCCACGATCGTCGGGCGCATGACGGGATCGGTGCTGATCGTCCAGAGCAGCGCGTCCGATCCGCTCATCGTGTCGACCGTTGGGTCCGCGGCGTCGGGCTCGACGGCCGGCGCCGTGCTCCCTTTCCCTGCCGAGGTGGCCATACCCACTACCACGATTGTGCGCACCCTGGGCCGCCCCGTCCAGTGCCGAAGGTCCGGCTCCGGCCGGGACCAAGGTGCCGCCCCTCTCATCAGGGGCCACGTCGCCCTAGCATCGGGCCAAGGCATGATCGCCCGCGAAAAAGGGGGATGAGGATGAGCACCACGACGGCGACCACCGAACCCGTTCCCGAGGAGCGGTGGTGGGTCAAGGCGTTCGTGACCCGGCGCCTCGATCGCTATCCCGACACCCTGCCGCGCATCGGCTACCTCTCGATCGTCGTGCTCACGACGATCATGCTCTATTACCTCTACTACGTGGAGGGCGCGGTCACGCCGCGGCTGCTGCCCTACTACCACATGTCGTTCGCGTTCTTCCTGTACCTGCTCGTCGTGTCGAACGCGATCGGCGCGTTCAGCGCGTTCATCGGTGGGCTCTCGGACAAGATCGGGCGGGCCAACCTCACGATCGGCGGGACCTTCGTCGTCGCGATCATCCAGCTCTTCGCCATCCCGCACATCACGAACAAGTGGGGCTTCGCCGCCTCCTACTGCGTGATCGGTTTCGTCGAGGGCATCATTCTCGTCTCGACGCCGGCGCTGATGCGCGACTTCTCGCCGCAGATGGGCCGCGGCGTGGCCATGGGCTTCTGGGCGCTCGGGCCCACGATGGGCGCGCTCTGCGCCAGCGTGGTGGCGACCAACACGCTCGATCACCTCTACCCCTGGCAGGACCAGTTCATCATCTCGGGCCTCGTCTGCATGGGCGTGGTGATCATCTCGTTCCTGTTCCTGCGCGAGTTGTCGCCGCAGCTGCGCGACCAGCTCATGGTCTCCGAGCGCGAGCGTGCGCTCGTCGAGGCGAAAGCGATGGGCGTCGACGTCGAAACTGCCACCGCACACCCCATCCGCTCGATGTTCAAGCTCGACCTGGTGTCGTCGTCGATCGCCATCTCGGTGTTCCTGCTCTTCTATTACGCGTCGGTCAGCGTCCTCACCATCTTTTGGGTCGTGACCTTCAACCGGTCCGCCGCGCAGGCGAACGGCATCAACGTGTGGCTGGCCGCGTCCCTCTCCATCGGCCTCGTCGTCGCGGGCGCGCTCTCCGACGTGGCCCGGGTGCGCAAGCCGTTCATGCTCTTCGGCGCCGCC
>DATAYX010000311.1:0-1524 GCA_036272355.1 Acidimicrobiales bacterium | reverse complement strand
GGAGGGCGGGCCGGTCCCGATGCTCGTATTCGACGACGAGACGCGAGACGTCGATCGTCCCCGGGGCCACGTTGGTGACGGGGGAAGCGACCTCTCGTGCGGTCGCAGGCGCAGTATCGAGCACCTCGAGCACGCGGTCGGATGCGGCCTGCCCCTCGGTGCTGGCGTGGAACTCGGCGCCGGCGCGTCGCAGCGGGATGAAGATCTCGGGTGCCACGATCAGCACTGCCATCGCCGTCTGCAGGCCGACCTGTCCCCACAGGAGACGCAACCCGAGCACCATCGCGACGAACCCCACGCCGAACCCGGCGATCATGTCCATGGAAAGGGCGGACAGGAAGCCGATGCGCAGCGTCCGCATGGTGGCCGAGCGCACGCCGTCGTTCGCGGCCTCTACCTCGCGGCGACCATGCGCCTCTCGCCCGAAGGCGCGCAGTGTCGGCAGCCCCTCGACCAACTGCAAGAAGCGCGCGGACAATGACGACAGGCGCCGCCATTGGCGCTCTGCCCGCTCTGTCGCTTCTCGCCCGAAGTAGATCATCGTGAGCGGCACCGCCACCACGAGCGCGAGGACGACGACGAGGGATAACCAGTCCTGCGTGGCCACCCACACCAATAAGAGGAACGGAATGACGGCGGCGGCTGCCGCCTGCGGCAGATACCGGAAGTAGTAGACGTGCAGCGAGCGCATCCCGCGCGTGGAGGTGAGCGACAGCTCGCCTGTGCGCTCACCGGAGAGCCATGCGGGACCCAGGTCGAGCGCGTGGCGCAGCAGGTCCCTCCGAAGGCGGCCCACGACGCGGTCGGCTGCGCCCAAAGCGGAGAGGTCTCCTGCGGCATGCAGGAGCGCGCGTGCCACTAGTGCGACCCCGACCACGACGAGTGCGCCGGTGACGGCGCTGAGCGGTGCATGGTGGAGCAGCGAACGGTCGACGACGTTCGCCAACGCCACCGCCCCGACGACGATGGCCACCGCATGCAACGCGGCGAGGAGCAGTGCGATGCCCGCCACCAGCCGGAGGCCGGGCACCCGGTTCGCAAGGGCAGGGTCGACGAGTCGGGGTGGGCCCGGTCGCGAGGGCGTGGCGTTCAGAGTCGAAATGTCGTGTCCTTCACCATGACCGTCCTCCCGGCGATGCCCTCTGCGGCGGCGAGGCGGGCGGTCTGTGCATCTTCGCAGGTGGACGCTGTGCGGACCCCATCGGGCAGGTCCGCGACGATCGCAGTGCGCACCGGTTCGAAACCGTCGGTGCCGCCGTAGGTGACGGTGAAGCTGGCCACCGTGGCCGGCGTGTCGTTCGCCGGCGGCTCCCCGACCACGGGTAGGACCTCGGTGGCCGCCGTGGCCTCGGCTGCCAGGTCGCCGAGAAGCGCACCCTGAGGCGGCGCGGTTGCCGACCAGACCGCCAGTCCCGGCTTCGACAACATCCCCGAGACGGTCGTCACGAGGCCGAGCTCATCGGGTTCGTCGCGCAGCCGATGACCCAAGGTGACCAGCGACTGCAGGACGTAGTGATTGAAGGG
>DATAYX010000310.1:0-1739 GCA_036272355.1 Acidimicrobiales bacterium | reverse complement strand
CGGCACCCACCTCGGGGTAGACCACGAGCTCTTCGGCGACCTCGTGCTGGACGAGCGCGGCCACCAACTGGGCGTACGCGTCGGCCCGGTTCTCGGGCCGCACGAACATGACGTCGCTGAACAGCGCCTTGATCTGCTGGTGGTCAGCCGTGAGGTGGTCGATGATGGTTCCGGTCGTCTTGGTCTCGGACACGGGGTCGGCCCCTTTCGCAGGTCGGGTGCACCACGCGCGCTACCCCGATGTGCGGCGACGAAACGGTGGGGAGTGACCCAGGCGTTGCAACCACGGCCGTGTGGGGCCTCGCTCGGAAGTCTCCGAAGGCCGGGCGAAGATCCTGGTTCTAGCTCTCCAGCCTCGGGATCGACGACATCAGGTGGTCGGGCACGGCGTCGTAGCGCTCGTGTGTCGCAGTGAAGGACCCGCGGCCGCCGGTGAGCGCACGCAGGTCGACCGCGTAGCGGGTGATCTCGGCCGTCGGCACGGTCGCGGTCACCGTCTGGTAGCCCTCGTGGTCCGCCTGGTCGGTGCCCACGATCCTCGCCCGCCGCGAGCTCAGGTCGCCCAGCACGTCGCCCTGGCAGTCGTCGGGAATCGTCACGACGAGCTTGCTGACCGGCTCGAGCACGACCGGTCCGGCCTCCGCCATCGCCGCCTTGATGGCCTGGGCCGCCGCCATCTTGAAGCTGACCTCGTTCGAGTCGACCGAGTGGGCCTTGCCGTCGTCCACCGTCACCGAGACGTCGACGACCGGGTAGCCGTAGAGGCCGCCCAGGGCGAATGTCTCGAGCACGCCCTTCTCTACCGCCGGGATGTACTGGCGCGGGATGGCGCCGCCCACGACCTCGTCTTTGAACGCGAAGCCCTCACCGCGCGCGAGCGGCTCGAGGCGGAGGTGGCACACGCCGAATTGCCCATGACCCCCCGACTGCTTCTTGTGCTTGCCCTCCGCTGCCGCGGCCCTCGTGATCGTCTCGCGGTAGGGGATGCGCAGCTCCTCGCGCTCCACGTGGACGTTGCACTTGCGCTCGAGGCGCTCGAACGTCACGCCCAGATGCACCTCACCGCTCACCCCGAGGATCGTCTGGTGCGTTTCGTCGTCGCGGCTGACCGTGAGCGCCGGGTCCTCGTCGCAGAGCCGCTGCAGCGCCGACATCAGCTTGTCGTCGTCGGCCCGCGTCGCCGGCTTCACCGCGACCTGCAGCGCCGGTGTCGCCAGTTCGGGCGCGGGCACCGAGATCGGCTGCCCCTTGGGCGCGAGCGTGTCGCCCGTCCGGGTCCCGTTGAGGCGCGGCACGGCGACGAAGTCGCCCGCCGCGACGGTGGTGGCCGGCGCGGTGGCGTGCCCGGCGATGCTCTGGAGGGCGTGCAGGCGCTCCTCTTCCCGGCTGCGCGAGTTCACCAGCACTGTGTCGGGCTGCAGGGTGCCCGAGATCACCTTGCAGAGCGACATCTTGCCGGTGTGGCCGTCGTTGTAGGTCTTGGTCACGGTGAGCACGGTCTGGCCGCCCGGATCGGAGGGGATCTCCACCGTCTCGGTCCCGGCGGTGGCCAGCACCGCCGGCCGTGAGGCCGGGCTCGGGCAGAGCTCCTCGATGAGGCGGGCCAGCCTGTCCACCCCCACGCCGCTGGCGGCCGAGCAGCAGAGCACCGGGAAGACGCTGGCCGAGGCGACGCCGCCGGCCAGGCTCTTCTCGAGCTCCGCGTAGTCGAGCGTCTCGCCGTTGAGGTAGCGCTCCAT
>DATAYX010000309.1:0-9000 GCA_036272355.1 Acidimicrobiales bacterium | reverse complement strand
CCCCGAGTCCCCCGTGCTGGCCCGATGCCTACCAGGTCGCAGCCCGACCAGAAATTACCTTTTGACATGGGGATTGTGGCATGTGAGCCTGAGCCACCTGGCACAAGTGATTGCGCACCTGGTGGGACGTCAGTGGGGGGTCTCCAACTCTGGGCGCAAGTATCAAGCGACCGTTTGATTCTCCCTGTGACAGGAAGGTGCCCTCGGTGACCCCGAGCTCGAGTCTGGCGACGAGCGGAACTAGCGGTGGAGACGTGAAGATCGGACATTCCCTACTTGACCTCTTGCCGCCCGAGTTCGGCCTGCCCGACCCCGACGACGAGAACGCCCCGGAGTCGACGGTCACGGACGGACGCGTCGCCCGCGGACAGCGCACCCGGCGCAACGTCGCCGAAGCTCTCATGGAGCTGCTGCGCGAGGGCGAGCCAGAGCCCACGGCGCGGGCGGTGGCCCAGCGCGCCGGCGTCTCGCTGCGCCTGGTGTTCCACCACTTCACCGAGATGGATGACCTCTACCACTACGTCGCCGCCCTGCAACTGCGGCGTCAGTGGTCGGCGATGCCCCGCATCTCCGCGAAGCTCGCACTGGCGACGCGGCTCGAGCGCATGGTCTCCCATCGTGCCGCGCTCTACGAAGAGGTCTCCCCGATCCGTCGGGCCCTCGTGCGCCGGATGCCCACGTCGAAGGGGGTGACAGCCACTGTCGCCGCCGCCGACGCGCTGTTGCTCGAGGACCTCAAGGAGACGTTCGCGCCGGAGCTGGCTGCCCTCGCCGCGAGCTCCCGCCTCGAAGTCATCGAGGCCATGGACGTGGCGACCTCCTGGGAAGCCTGGGAACGGCTGCGCACCGTGTCGCTCTTGCAGACGCGTGGAGCAAAGCGCGTCATGACGCGCATGTTCGTGGCACTGTGCCCGCCCGCCGTCGTTGCCCGCGACGGCGCCCATGTCGGCGTGGCGGCGGTCGCGGTCTCCTGAGAGGCGCAATCCGCACACGGGACGCCGTCCCGTCGTGAGCTACCGGACCGAGCCCGCTTCCGAGAGGTAATCAGCTGCCCGGGCGGCGAGGGCCATGATCGTGAGGGCCGGATTGGCGCTGCCCTGGGTCGGGCAGACGCTGCCGTCGACGATGAAGAGGTTCGGTATCGCGAAGGATCGCAGGTTGGCGTCGACCACCCCCGCCGACTCGTTGCCGGCCATGCGGTTGCCACCGATGAGGTGGGCGTAACGCTCGATGGTGATGGCCTCGTCCGCCCCTGCCGCGTCGTGCATCTCCTCCATCACCGCGCGCGCCGCCGAGACGAGGGCGTGGTCGTTGTCACACATCGAGTAGCTGAAGTTGGCAACCGGCAGCCCGTGCTGGTCGACCTCGTCGGCCAGGGTCACCCGGTTCTCGGCTCGGGGCAGGAACTCGCACAGCGCGCCGAACGTGGCCCAGTGCACGTAGTCACGCATGTACTCGCGCAACGTCTCGCCCCAGAAACCCTGCGCGACGACGTGCTCGGCGAACACGATCGGCAGGGGCGAGATGCACTGCAGCGAGAAGCCGCGCTTGTAGGGCTTGGAGGGGTCCGTCTCGTAGAACGCCTCGGAGGAGGCCTCCGGCGGCGGTGCCTTGTAGGAGCGGATCTCCTCGTCGTAGCGCCCCGAGGTCTGGGGCGCGCCCTGCACCATGACGTAGCGACCGACCTGGTCGAAGTCGTTGCACAGCCCATCGGGGAACTCGTCGCACGACGAATTGAGGAGCAGGCGGGGACTCTCGATGGAGTATCCGGCCACGACCACGAGCCGAGCCCGCTGGCGGTACTCGGTCCCCTGGTGGAAGTAGGTCACTCCCTTGGCCCGGCGGCCCTCCACCAGGATCCTCGCCACCATGCAGTCGGCGCGGATCTCGGCGCCGTGGGCCAGGGCATCGGGGACATGGGTGATCAACGGCGACGCCTTGGCGTTGACCTTGCACCCCTGGAGGCAAAAGCCGCGGTAGATGCAGTGGGGGCGGTTGCCGAAGCGGCCGTTGACCGTGGCGACCGGGCCGACGCGTACCTCGATGCCGGCCGCATGACAGCCGCGCACGAAGGCGAGCCCGTTTCCCCCCATCGGGTGCGGGCTCTGGGGATAGCGGTGGGGATCGCCCCAGGGCCAGCTCTGGCCGGCCACGGGCAGCTCCTCCTCCATCAGCGCGTAATACGGCTTGAGTTGCTCGTACTCGATGGGCCAGTCGGCGCCTACGCCGTCCGCGGACAGCGTGTGGAAGTCAGAGGGATGGAACCGTGGGGCGTAGCCGGCGAAGTGCACCATGGACCCGCCGACGCCCCTCCCCGAGTTGTTGTTGCCCAGCGCAACCGGGTCGCTCCCCGAGATCACCCGTGTCTCGTTCCAGTACAGGCCGTGGGAGCCGGCTTCGTCGCTCACCCAGTCGCGGTCGGGGTCCCAGAAGGGTCCGGCGTCGAAGGCGACGACGCTCCAGCCCCGGCGGGCCAGGCGTTGCGCGAGCACGCCGCCGCCTGCGCCGCAGCCGACGATGGCCACGTCGACCTCGTCGGCCGGGTCGTAGCGGCGCATGTCCCGGCGCAGGGCGTGGTTCGTTCGCGTGCCGTCGTTGGGCAACAACCAGGCCGACTCGTTCCGGCGGCGCACCCGGTTCAACCGGGATCCTCCTTCTGCGAGAGGCCCGCAGCGTGGCGCTTCTTGGCCTCCTCGGCGCGCTGCGCCCACGGCACGGGGTCGTGGGAATCGCGCTCTTGGACCTCCCAGTTCTCGCGGCCGTCGAGCGCGAGGTGTTTGTAGCCCGTGGGATAGGCCGGGCCCCCGAAGCCGATCTCGTTCCACGCCCACGGGTGCGCGTAGTAGGCGCCGCACGCGTACCGCATCCAGAGCGAGAAGACGTGCTGGGCCGGGAGGTCCTGCCACGTCCCCTTGCACACCCGGACTCCCTCGATGAGGTCCCGCTGCGCCTGCCGATCGAGGGAGGCGAACCCCTCGCCGGCGCTCGACCGGGCCTCGTTGTCGAGCGCCGCCACCGAGAGGCGCCACGCCTCGGGATCTTGGGGGAGGTCGTCGTAGTGATAGCCGTCGCCTTCGCGCGCGGCCAGGCGCCCGTCGATCTGCTCGAACACGGGCACCCGAGGGTCTTCTTCCTGGGCCAGGAGACGGTCGAGGAGCGCGCGGACGACCGCCTCTTCCCCGGCGTCGAAGAACTTCGCCGGGCCCGGAGGCTCGAGACGGCCGAGGACGACCGCGGTCGTGGGGGCGTCCCACTTGTCGGACCGCGCCACCACGTCGTAGCCGGGGAAGCGCCGTTCGGCCGATCCCGGCGTCGTGCCTTTTGGTTCAGTCCTCACGCCGCAGAATCGACGCCACGAGACCCATGCCGCCGACGAGACCGAACAGCAACGGCGCGAAGGTGGGAGGGCCCATCTCGGCGTTGTAGCGGGCCATGCGCCACCCGCCCGGCCGCTGCGAGATCCCCCGCAGGTGCAGGTACTGGCCCTGCAGGCTGTTCACGAGCACCATGGCGGAGGTCATGGGCAACACGGTCTTGGCGGCACGCCGCGACATGACGCCAGCCGCGGCAGCGGCGGCGATGCCCGGCGTCAGGGCCACGGGCAACCACATCATGCGGTTGGAGAAGCTCGCCCGGTCGTGCTCGAGCCAGATCTCGAGGCCCGTGATCAGCGCGCCGACCGAGGTGAGCGCCGCGAGGCTGCGCTCGAAGCGGCCGTGGCGGACGTTGCGCAACAAGCGGTCCACCCCGATCAGGCCGGCCTGAACGGGCTGAGGCTCCGTGTTGCTCCGGCGCCGGTGCGGCCGTCTCACGACTTGAGCTCCGTGACCTTGTCGCGCCACAGCGTGCTGGCGATGGTGGCCTTGCGCGGCTGGCCGGCGAGGAACGCCTTGACGAAACCCTTGGCCTGCTCGTACTGGACCTTCCCCGGCATCGGCGGCTCGTCGGGGTTGACGTACACGTCGACGAGCGCGGGTCCGGGATGGCGGAACGCCTCGGTTATGGCGCCTTCGACGTCGCCGGACTTCTCCACCTTGATCCCAAGACCGCCGCATGCCTCGGCCCAGGGCGCGAAGTCCATGGGGCGTTCGAAGCGCACGCCGTGTTCGGGATACCCGAGCACCATCTGCTCCCAGAGGATCTGGCCCAGGGACGAGTTGTTGTTGATGACCACCTTGATCGGCAGCTGGTAGCGGCAGGCCGTGTCGAACTCGGCCATGAGCATGGCGAAGCCGCCGTCACCGACGAAGGCGATGCACTGGCGGCCGGGGAAGGCGATCTGGTTCGCGATCGTGTACGGGAGTCCGGGGGCCATGGTCGCCAGGTTCCCCGACAGATAGAACTTGCGCTCGGCCCGGATCGTGAAGTGGCGCGCCGCCCACGTGGCGATGGTCCCCGAGTCCGACGTCAAGATGGCATCGTCGGCCGCCAGACGGTCGATGACGGCCATGAGGTACTGCGGCTGGATCGGGTCGGCCTGGATGGACTCGATAGCGTGCATCCTCTCCCGCCAGCTGTCCATTTCCTTCTGCATCTTGCCGACGAACTTGCGGTCAGACCGCTGCTCCAGGTGCGGCAGGAGAGCGCGGAGGCCTTCCACCGCGTCGGCCACCATCGGGACATCGGTCGCGATGCGGTTGCCGGCGCGACTCGGATCGGCCTCGATCTGCACGACCTTGCACTGGCCGGTCTCGGGCAGGTACTTCGTGTACGGGAAGTTGGTGCCCACCATGAACAGGGTGTCGCAGCCCTCCATGGCCTCCTCGGCGGGTGCCGTGCCGAGCAGGCCCAGGCCGCCGATCGACAGCGGGTGGTCGTCGGGCACCACGCCCTTGCCCGACAGTGTCTTGATGATCGGGCTCGCTAGGCGCCCGGCGGTCTCGAGCACCTCATGGCGTGCGTGGAGCGCCCCGGCACCCACCAGCATGACCACCTTCGATCCGGCGTTCAGTATTTCAGCGGCCGCGGCCACGTCCGCTGGACGCGGCAGCCCCGAGGCCGGGAGGTAGATCGGCGCCGTGGGTTTGTTGACGGCCGGGGCGGGAGCGCTCCAGGGATTGGCGCCGGCGTCTGCCACTTGGATGTCAGTCGGGATCGTGAGGTGCGCGACACCACGCCTGGACAAGGCGTGGCGGATCGCGATGTCCACCAACGTCGGCAGTTGCGCCGGTACGTGGATCATCTCGTTGTACTCGGCAACGTCGATGAAGAGCTTCTCGAGGGCGACTTCCTGTTGGTAACCGGTCCCCAGCATCTGGGACTCCTGCATCCCGGTGATGGCGAGCACCGGGGCGTGGTCCAACTTGGCGTCGTAGAGGCCGTTCAGGAGATGGATCGCACCGGGCCCCGATGTCGCCAGGCACACGCCGAGTTTGCCCGTCGACTTCGCATAGCCCGTGGCCATGAAGGCGGCCGCTTCCTCGTGGTGGACGAGGACGAAGCGCACGCGGTCCTGGTGGCGCCGCAGTCCCTCCATGATGCCGTTGATGCCATCGCCGGGAAGTCCGAAGATGGTGTCGACCCCCCAATCGGCAAGGCGTTCAACAAGTACTTCGGACGCGATCTTGCTCACGGCGACCTCACAATCGACCCCAGTAGCTGATGAGAGGGGGATTACCCGATTCGTCTTTCGTACAACCCTCTCCGGCACAGCATCGGCCGTTTTGACGCGTCCGCGAGCGGGAATGTTGTCCGCAATGAGCAGCGTTGAGCCGCTGCGTCGCGCCACCGAGCCGGAGGTGCCGGCGCGCAACCCGCAAGCGTTGCGCGGCTATGCCTTCCTGGCCGACGGCCTGCGCGGCGCCCTCCTCGATCCGGACGGCGGGATCGCCTGGCTGTGCTTCCCGACTTTTGCGGACGAGGCGGTCTTTGCCGGCCTGCTGGGTGGTCGGGGGACCTTTCAGCTTGCGCCGTCCGAGCGGCACGTCACGGGCGGGTATTACGAGGACGGAACGCTCATCTGGCACCAGCGCTGGGTGACCGATGACGGCATCGTCGAGTCGTGCGACGCGTTGGCCTATCCGGCGGAACCGGATCGCTGCGTCGTGCTCAGGAGGATCCGGGCTCTCGACACGGACGCGCGCATCCGCTGCACGGTGGAGGTCGCCCCCGACTATGGCAGACACCCCGCTACGGGCTGGCGGCGCGAGTCCGACGGATGGCGTCTCGAGGCGGACGGCATGGCGGCCAGGTTGACGGGCGCGATCGCCCGGGCTCGTGTCTCCGAGAGCTTCCTGGACATGGAAATCCCGCTGGGCGCAGGGTCGACGACCGACCTCGTCCTCGAACTGCAGCTCCGTTCCCGGGACCTCCCTTCTCCGCCCGACCCCGAAGCGCTGTGGCGACAGACCCGTGCGGCCTGGGAGGACACGGTGCCGCGCTGTGTGGACATGCCGGCACAGCGGGACGTGCGCCAGTCGATCGCCGTCCTGCGCGGTATGACCGACCCGAGTGGCGCAGTCGTCGCCGCCGCGACGACTGCGCTGCCCGAACGCGCGGAGGCGGGACGGAACTACGACTACCGCTTCGCCTGGCTCCGCGACGTTGCATTCATCGGTCATGCGGGGGCGGCGGTGCCCGGCGCTGAGATCATGCTCTCGGACGCGGTGCGGTGGGTCAGTGCGCGTCTGCTCGAGGACGGGCCGGAAACGCGGCCGGCGTATCGCTGCGACGGAAGCCCGGTGCCCGACCCTGAGCACCTGGGCCTGCCGGGCTATCCGGGCGGATCGGACGTGGTCGGCAACCGCGCCTCGAAACAGTTCCAACTCGACCTCTTCGGGGAGGCGTTGCTGGTTTTCGCGTTGGCGGCGGAGAAGGGAATCCTGGACGCCGACGGCTGGCGTGCGGCAGAGGTGGCGCTGCGCGCTATCGAAGCCAACGCCGACACCCCGGAGGCCGGCATCTGGGAGATCGAGCCCCCCCGGCTCTGGACGCACAGCCGGCTGATCTGCGTCGCCGGCCTCAAGGCGATCACCGAACAGTCAGCACCGGTGCGCTGGCGGACCCGGGCGCTCGGCCTGGCCGACCACCTCCTCAGCCGGGCTGACGCCACGTGCCTGCACTCTTCGGGCTACTGGCAACGCGCCCCCGACGACGCACGTGTGGACGCGTCGTTGCTGCTCTGCGAAATCAGGGGTGCCCTTCCGCCCGGAGACCCCCGGTCGGTCGCGACCCGGGCCCAGATCCTCGAGGATCTGTGCGACGACGATTTCCTGTACCGGTTCGCCGAGGAAGGTGAACCGCTCGGCAAGGCCGAGGGCGCGTTCTTGATCTGCAATTTCTGGATGGCTTTGGCCTATCTCGGAGACGGCGACGCGCAGCGGGGTTCCCAGTGGTTCGAGAGGACGCGGGCGTCGTGCGGCGGCAGTGGTCTGTTCTCCGAGGAGTACGACGTGGCGCAGCGCCAACTCCGCGGCAATCTCCCGCAGGCCTTCGTGCATGCGCTGCTGATCGAGACGGCGGGACGTCTGCGCGATGTCTGACCGGGACGGACCGACGATCACCGCCGTCACCTCGCGGTCCTACACGGTCCCGACCGACCAGCCGGAAGCCGACGGGACGCTCGCCTGGGACTCCACGACAGTCGTCGTCGCCGAGGTGACGGCGGGGGATGCCTCCGGGCTCGGTTGGTCGTACACGTCGGACGGCGGCCGCTCCGTCATCGAGGGAGAACTCCGTCGTGCGGTCTGCGGTCACGACGCGCTCGACGTCCCTGCCGCGCACGAGGCGATGGTGCGGGCCTGCCGGAACCTCGGGCGGCCCGGCATCGTCAGTTCGGCCATCTCCGCCGTCGACATTGCCCTTTGGGACTGCAAGGCAAGGATCCTGGGCGTGGCGTTGGCCGATCTCTTCGGGCGCGCGACCGAGGGCGTCGACCTCTACGGCAGCGGTGGGTTCACCACCTATGACGATGCGACCGCCCGGGCCCAGCTCGAGCATTGGACGGCGGACCTTGCGATTCCCCGGGTCAAGATCAAGATCGGCCAGTCCTGGGGCGGCTGTGTCGAGCGAGACCTCGAACGGGCGGCGTTTGCCCGGCGCATCATCGGTGACCAGGTCGACCTCTTCACCGACGCCAACGGGGGGTACTCGCGCAAGCAGGCGGTGCGCGTCGGACAACAACTGGTCGATGACTCGGCGGTGACGTGGTTCGAAGAGCCGGTCTCGTCCGACGACCTCGAAGGCCTGCGAGAGGTCAGGGATCAGTTGTCGCTGGACGTCGCCGCAGGGGAGTACGGCTACGACGAGGTCTATTTCTCCCGCATGCTCGAGGCCCAAGCGGTCGACTGCCTGCAGATCGACGTCACCCGATGCGGTGGGTACACATCGTGGCTCCGTGGCGCGGACATCGCCGCCGCCGCCGGCATCGAGATCTCCGCGCACTGCGCCCCCAACCTGCACGCGCACGTCGGCACCGCAGTCCCCCACCTCCGTCACGTCGAGTTCTTCCACGACCACGAGCGGGTGGACCGGCTGCTCTTCGACGGGCTGCTCGATCCCGCTGGAGGTTCCCTGAGCCCGCGCCGCGACGATCCGGGCCACGGCATGGTGCTGAAGGTTGCCGACGCGGAGCGTTTTCGGAACTAGGGCGCCGTACCCTCCGGTTTCTCAGCCGGTGTGCCGCCTGATGGACGACCACGGCGAACGGCCGGTGGCGCGGTCGTCGAAGCGGCCATGGGCGGCGAAGCCCCCGGGCACCGGCTCGTAGAGGTTGTCGGGACGGTCGGCGCTGTCGGCCTCGTCGCTCTGCTGGGAGTCGAACCCCGTCCGGGCGAGGTAGCGGTCGAGCAGAGCGGGGACGAACTTGTTCGCGGTCACCGTGAGTGACGTCGACAGGCCGACGTAGTACGCCCTGCGTCTCGGGTGCTCGGCCGCGTACCGCACGGTACGTGCGCCCACCTCGGGCTGGTAGATCGGCGCCACGGGCTGAGGCTTGCGGCCCAGATAGGAGCGGACCCAATCGAACTGCGGCGTGTTCAGCGCCGGCATGTGGACCATCGT
>DATAYX010000308.1:0-5241 GCA_036272355.1 Acidimicrobiales bacterium | reverse complement strand
GTGATGACGACGCTGTAGGTCGTCGACAGAGCGACGAGGTCCTCGCGCGTCATCGGCTTGGTCCATCGGAAGAGAGAGGTCTGCGGCTCGTGGAACGGGCTCGGGCCACCGGCTTCGAGGTTCACGACGTGGCGGCTCCGTCGCCGCTGATCGACCACCTCGCTCTCTTCGGGGCTGAACACGATGCCACCGGCCCAGAGGGACCGCATCCAGTCCACCGAGCGATCGGGACCGCTCCACACGAGGGCGAGCGTGCCACCGGGACGCAGCACCCGCGCGACCTCGGGCACGGCGCGGGCTTCGTCGACCCAGTGCCAGGCGGAGGCGGCGATAACGACGTCACACGACGAAGTCTCGGCAGGGAGTTCCTCGGCCACGCCCGATCGGACGTCGGCGCCCGCCGTCGTGGTACTGAGCACGGCGCGCATGCGGTCGTCGGGCTCGACGGCGGTCACATGTCCGACTCGTTCGACGAGGAGCCTGGTCAGGATGCCCGTTCCCGCGCCGATTTCGAGCGCGTCGGTCGCGTCCCGAGGGAGCATCCAGTCGAGCGCGTCGGGGGGTGGCCCGGAGCGGAGCCGGTCGTATTCGCCGGCGACTGCGCCGAAGGCCCCGCGCAGCACGGCGGTGTTCTCGTCCTGGAGCACGCCCGGAATCTACCGGAGCGATCGAACGGCGGTCCGGGGTTCGGGTGCTCCGGGAGGTAGAACCGGCAGCTCAGTCTCGGCCCGCGTGCCACCCAGGAGGGCGGGGCGGGCGCGATACAGTGGTGCCCCAACGCGGAAGTGGCGCAGCGGTAGCGCATCACCTTGCCAAGGTGAGGGTCGCGGGTTCGAATCCCGTCTTCCGCTCTCGAGATCCGGTGGAGAGTAAATCCAGTGGGCCAGCAACTGGCAGAAGCATGAACGTTGCCGAGTACCTCGGCCGACATGCGGACACCGCCACAGAGTGACGGCCTTGCTCACATGAGGGCCCTCTTACCCCAACCAGCCGACGCGGTCGACCTCGTGGAGGCGTATGCGGTTTCGCCGGGGTCGGGAGAGAGGCCGTTCGTACGGTGCAACATGATCTCGACGCTGGACGGGGCCATTACCATCGACGGTCGGTCCGGCCTGCTCGGTGGCCCCGCGGACCACACCGTTTTCCAGGTGCTGCGGTCGCTGGCGGACGTCATTCTCGTCGGTGCTGGGACCGTACGCGCCGAGGACTATGGGCCGGTGAAGCTCGACCCCCACCTGCGAGCACAACGAACTGCCCGGGGACAATCGGCTGTCCCTCCGATTGCAGTCGTGACCGGATCGGGAAACCTCGACTGGTCGGCACCCTTCTTCACCGAGGCCGAAGCACGCCCTGTCCTCGTGACGTCAACTGGTAGCGATGCCGGCGCGCGCAGGCGCGCTGAGGCAGTCGCGGACGTCGTCATTGCCGGCGAGGAGCGGGTGGACCCTGCCGAGGCTCTGCACCAGCTGTGGCAGGCAGGTCATCGTTCTGTATTGCTCGAGGGGGGCCCAGGACTGAACGCTGACGTGGTTCACGCCGGGCTGTTGGACGAGCTCTGTCTCACCCTCTCGCCGCGGTTTGTGGCGGGGGATGGGACCCGAATCCTCGCCGGGCCCGAGCTCATGCCGCCGCAGCAACTGCGGTTCGTGCACCTGCTCGAACAGGACGGGTTCCTCTTTGCCCGGCTGACGCTCGTCTGAACGAGGTAGGGCAGCGAATGGTGCCCACCCGCTCACAGAGAGGCCAAGGTGAGGGTCGCAGGGGCGAATCTCGCATTCCGCTCTCGAACCCGGATGGTGCTTGAACTTCTACGTCACCTGATCAGTCAGGTCGCCCTCGACCATGCCGCGCCGTATCGCAGACACCAGCCGGGCGTGGTCCCGCTCGTTCTGATCGGCATAACGTCTCGCGAAGCGGATTATGGCCTTCGTGAAGCTGTCGCCTTTGCCCATGTATGCGTCGATGGCTACCGGATCGCCTGACCGTGCATGGGCCCGGGCGAGTGTGTTACCGCACGCCGTGGCGAATGGAACGAACACGGGGGCGATCAAATTCGTCTTTGGGATGATCTTCATATCTCGGTACTGGCGGATGTAGTAGTCCCGTCCGTCCAAGGAACCCCAGCCGACGAAGATGTCAGTGGCGCTCTGAACCATGCGCTTGCCGGTGATGACACGGGCTCCGTGGTTGTCGTGCTCGCTCTGGTACGTGTGCGACTCATAAACAGACGCCTCCGCCTGCTTGCACTGGAGGAACAGGGGGTCCGACCCCGACCGCCCCTCGAGTAAGACCAGATACACAATCATGCCGACACTGCCGACCCCGACCACTTGCCGGACCATATCGACGGGAGTGAAACGGTCGAAGAGCGCGCGGCGATCATCCTGGAGCGTCTGACGGTAGCCAGCGAGCAGCTGAACGACGACATCACCCTGTTCGTCGTCGTCGATGGTGACTCGTAAGGGTGGTCGGGTCGTGATGCGCGGCCGCCCACGGGCCGCAGTTGTCAGCTTGGCGAAGGCGCCGCGGCTTGTCCGATTCGCCTTGCCCTTCTCGATTTGCACTTTTACCTGGCCCCGGTCGGCCGGCTCGAAGTAGTCGACGAACCGCTCGGCACGCATCCCGTCATACCAGATGTCGATCTCGGGCAGCGACGCGTAGCGACGCATCCGGCGTCGATAGGCACCGATGGCAGCTGTGACGGCGGCGGTCGCCTTCGCGGCACGTACGCCGCTATCGCGCGCCGCCACAACGAGGCTGGCGGCCAGGCGCGCAACGTCCCATTCGAACGGACCGGGCAGCGTCTCGTCGAAGTCGCGCAAATCAAAATTGAGGTTGCGCTCTGGAGTGGCCCAAAGACCGAAGTTGAGAACGTGGGCGTCGCCGCAGAGTTGAACCTCGAGCCGGCTGTGCGGAAGAGAGGCCAGATCAGCGGCCATGACCGCTGCCGCGCCTCGGTAGTAGTTCCATGGGGAGAGCGCCATGCGCTGGTGCCGCAACCGCACCAGGTCCGGAAGGCGGATGCTGTTCTGCGCAACGATGGTCTCGAGCGCGTCGTGACCACGAACCGCTTCGTCCCATTGTCCGATGCCGTCCCGAGGTGCGAGCACCCGTGCCTGCCGACCTGCTTCGCGTCGCTCCGTGGTGGTTGCAGCGAGATCGTGCCGAGAGGCGACCGGTGTGGCTGGACCTGAGGAACTCTTCATATTGTGAACCTCGTTCCTGTGGTTCCCACGTAGCGAGCGAGACCATTGTTGCCGATGTTGCATCCTTCGGAAGCCCTGGTTGGGAGTTGCCCGACGTTTGCAAGTCCGATGAAACTCGTTTGCGATCTGCGTGTGGTCCCTCTGATCAGGCTGACAAAGGAAACAGACCGATCCACCACGGGAGCGGACGCGGATGAACTAGGTGGACGGTCCCGTGGATGATGGGCGGATACCCCCGGACACCCGGACAGATCAAATCTCGGAGACGCTCTGAGAGTGGCAGTTTCTGACACCGCCGCCAGGCCGACGTCGTGATGTGGTGGGCGACGGAGCGCCGTCCGCCGGATTTCGATGAACCATCTGCCCGGAGCACACGGTGCGTCCGTCGAACGATCTCGACTCCCGTAGGGGTGCACGCCAGATCGGCTGGGCGAGACTCGACGCGAAGGTGCCGAGCGAATCCATTGACATTCTGCGTCAATAATTGGCAGACTCTGCCATCGAATCCCCGGTCTGAGGCGATCGCCCTGCTACGGACGAGTGCGGTCGGCTCCAGAGCGGAGAAAGGGTGGGAGGAGCAATGTCGGACGTGCAGCGCGCGGATGAGACCCACAATGCCGAACCGCTCCCGTGGGCGAGATCGGTCCGGCATCGATCGCTCCGATCGCGACTCCTTCGAGCCAGTGCATCGGTGGCCGTGATGACGGTCGTCCTCATCGGGGGGGTCGGGAGCTCGAGTGCCAGCTCGGCTGGCGGACGCTACGAGATCGACGTTTCTCACAACACCGCTAAAACCGTGGTCGGCGAGCCTGAGATCGCCATCGATCCGCACAATCCCAAGAACATCTACGTCGCATGGGCGACCTTCCCGGTGCCGGTGACCCTCACGTCGAAGGCCCCGCCCCGTTCCTGCGGCGCCGCTGTCTCCAACGACGGCGGGGCGCACTGGCATTTCGTCTCCCCTCCGGTCAACAACCTGCCCAACATCAACGGGTGCGAAGACGGCGTCGCAGTAACCGGTCCCGACGGCACCTTGTACCAATCAGGCGACATGGCCACGTTCACCGGCATCTCCAGCGGCGGGCTCAACCTCGGCGGCAGCCTCGGGAGCATCATCGTCCACGGTCAGGACTGGGTGACCACCTCGAAGAACTGGGGCAAATCCTGGAACAATCCGGTCGAGACCATGGGTTCGGATGCCACCCGATTCGTGCGAGGGGCGGCCACCCTCCCCATCGACACCTTCGACCGACCCTGGATCGTCGTGGACCAGGCGACGAACACCGTCTATGACATCGGCCACAACATCGAGGACCATGACGGTTACATCACGGCCTCGACCAACGATGCGCGCTCATTCGGTTTGGTCTATCCCACCGACTCGCCGACCTATCCTCATGACTCGAAGACGTTCGGAGGTAACGTCGCCGCGTCGCACGGCATCGTGGCCACGACCTACACAGCGTCATCGGCACCGGGAGCGACCTGTCCGTGCGTCGTCTTCGAGACGAGTACCAACAAGGGCGCAACGTGGGACCGCAACCTCGTCCCGCTCAACGGTGCTGCGTCTGCGCCCGATCCGATCATCACGGCCGATCCCCTTCACAGGGGCCACTTCGCTTTGCAGGTCATGGACTCGAGCGGGACCGCGAATCAGATCTACACCACGGACGACAGCGGGGCTACCTGGGCCGGGCCGACTCAGGTGGCCGAGTCCCCTCCGAACCAGCAGTTCAAACCATGGATCGCCTACGGTGCCAACGGCAACATCGCCCTTGTTTGGAGGACCTGGCATGGGCCACCGGAGACGTCGCCATACGACGTGTGGGCCGCCGTCGGACATGACCAAGGCCAGAGCCCGGCAGTATTCAGCACTCCGATGCGCATCAGCTCCGCCACCGGCTCGTACCCCAAGGGCTACATCGCGGGAGACGACTTCTCGTGGATCATTCCCCAGGGCAACTCCGTCTACGTCGGATGGGGTGACGCGAGAAGCGGTCCCGTCCAGGTGTGGATCTCCCGCATCCCGCTCTCG
>DATAYX010000307.1:0-1517 GCA_036272355.1 Acidimicrobiales bacterium | reverse complement strand
TCGGGCGGAGTCAAGCGGCGAGCTGCGCCTCGATGTCGCCCACGATGTTCGGGTCCTCCGGCTCCACCTGGGGCCGGTAGCGGGCGACGATCTCGCCCTGCGGCGAGAGGAGGAACTTCTCGAAATTCCACGTGATGTCGCCGGCGTTGCCCTCGGCGTCGGGCTTCTCGGTGAGCTCGGCGTAGATCGGATGGCGGTCGTCGCCGTTGACGTCGATCTTCTCCATGAGGGGGAAGGTGACGCCGTAGGTGGTGGAACAGAACTGCTCGATCTCCTCGGCCGAGCCCGGCTCCTGGCCGAGGAACTGGTTGCATGGGAAGCCGATGACGCTGAAGCCTTTGTCGCCGTACGTCTTCTGCAGGCGCTCGAGCCCTTCGTACTGCGGGGTGAGGCCGCACTTGGAGGCGACGTTGACGACCAGCAGGGTCTTGCCGGCGTAGTCGCCGAGCTTGGAGTCGGCGCCTTGGAGCGTGTGGATGGGAATGTCGTAGAGAGCCATGCGGTCGACGTTACCGGTGGCGGGCGCACGGCCGCTCGGGGTTAGGTTGGCCGGCGTGCGTGCGGTGGTGATCAGGGACAACCAGTTGGTGTGGGAAGAGCGTGCGGACCCCGTGGTCGGCGACACCCAGGTGCTGGTGTCGGTGAAGGCGGCGGGGATCAACTCAGCTGACCTGGTGCAACGGATGGGGTTCTATCCAGCGCCGCCCGGGTGGCCGGAGGACATCCCGGGGATGGAGATGGCGGGCGAGGTGGTGGCCGTCGGTCGGTCGGTGCGCTCGTGGGCGCCCGGGGACCGGGTGATGGCGGTGGTCGGGGGCGGGGCGCAGGCCGAGCTGGCCGTCGTCGACGAGGTCGACGCGCTGGCGGTGCCCGACGGGTTGGACTGGGTGGAGGCGGGCGGATTCCCCGAGGCGTTCTCGACCGCGTACGACGCGTTGTTCACGCAGGCCGGGTTGGTGATGGGTGAGCGCGTGCTGGTGAGCGGGGCGGCCGGCGGCGTCGGGACGGCCGGGGTGCAGCTGGCCCGGGCGACGGGGGCGCATGTGACGGCGACGGTGCGCCACGAGGCGCATCACGCGGCGGTGAGGGAACTCGGGGCCGACGCGGTGATCGCTCCGGGCTCCGAGGGCGAGCACGGTCCGTACGACGTGGTGCTCGAGCTCGTGGGGCAGGCCAGTCTGGCGACGGTGCTGCCGCATCTCGCCGAGTGGTCGCGTGTGGTGGTGATCGGGGTCGGTTCGGGCAGCCGCATGGAGATCGACCTCATGCAGCTGATGACCAAGCGCATCCGTATCGGAGGTTCGACCTTGCGTTCCCGCAGCCGTCAGGAGAAGGCGGACGTGACCGCGGCAGTCGCCGCGCACGTGTTGCCGCTGTTGGCGGCGGGACGGTTGCGGGTGCCGATCGCCGACACCTTCCCCTTGTCGGAGGCCGACGCCGCGTACGAGCGCTTCGGGACGGGCGGCAAGTTGGGCAAGGTCGTGCTCGTCGCCTGACGCGGGTAAGGGTCCCTCAGC
>DATAYX010000306.1:0-2314 GCA_036272355.1 Acidimicrobiales bacterium | reverse complement strand
CGCGTGCAGGATCGCGCCCATCGACGGGCACTCGCGCCACGTCACGTCGTGGTGCCACGAGTTCTCGTAGCCGCTGACCTCCGCGGTCTTCTCGAAACGCACCAGCTCCGGTTCGCCGGTGTTCGAGGGCAGGAACGGGTGAATCTCGAGATCGCCGAACCGGCGTGCGAACGCGGCGTGCTCCTGCGGGTTGAGGGGCTGGTCCCGGAAGAAGATGACCTTGTAGTCGTAGAGCGCCTGGCGCAGCTCCACCACGACCTCGTCCGGCAGCTGGTCGCGCAGGTCGAGCCCCGAGATCTCCGCACCCACCGTCGAGCCGAGGGGCGCGGCGTCGAAATGGCGCCATGTCAACGCGGAGAGCCGGTCCCGCTCGGCCGCCAGGTGACTGAACGGCCCGACGGCGATGGAGTAGCCGGGCAGGCGGAACGAGCTGGGCGCCGAGACGGGGTCGGTCGCGGTCGCCATGAGACGAGACACTACGCCCGCAGGCCCGGACTCACTGGGCCGCGATCGCCTCCAACACGTCGAGGCGGGCCGCCCGCCGGGCCGGCCAGCTCGCCGCGATCAACCCGAGCACACCGGCCAGGACGAGGAAGACGACCAGGTTCGACCAGGGGACCGACGTCACGGTGATGCCCTGCGAGTGCAGCGACGAAACGAGCGCAATGCCCAGCAGTGTCCCCACGACGATACCGATCACCGCGCCGAAGAGGGCCAGGATCACCGACTCCGAGCGGATCATGGCGCGGATCTGCCGGCGCTTCATGCCGACCGCGCGCAGCAGGCCGATCTCGTGCGTGCGCTCGAAGACCGAGAGCATCAGCGTGTTGACGATCCCGATCATGGCGATGAGGACGGCGAGCGCGAGCAGCGCGTAGACCAGCCCGAGGAGTTGGTTCACCTGTGCTGCCTGCGACTGCTCGAACTCCGCCCGCGTCTGGACCTTCACGTTGGGGTAGGGCCGCAGCGCATGGTGCACGGCCTGCTGGACCCCGGCGCTGCCGTCCGTCTTCAAGAGCACGGCGAACGGGAGCGGGTTCTGGAAGTGCTGCAGGTAGAAATGGTCGCTCACGAGATAGCTCCCGATGAGCTGGTTGTCCTGGTAGATGCCGCCGATGCGCAGGCGCGTGTCGCCGGTCAGGGCGAACTTCACCGGCACGGAGCCGCCCACGACCAGATGGTCGTTGTTCGCCGTCGTCGCGTCGATCAGCAGGTCCCCCGCGGCCAGCGAGTCCGAGGTGCCCGCGTTCATGCTGAGGTTCAGCGTGTCGGCCAGGTTCGTGGTCCCCACCGCGGCGAGGGACTTGATGCTCCCGCGCACCTCGAACTGCCCGCCGTACACCGACGAGGAGGCCGTGACGCCGGGCACGGCGGCCGCGCTCGTCGGCACGGTCGTACCGAACGTGCCCGACCCCATGTTGTTCGTGGCCAAGACGATGAGATCGGCGTTGATGGCCTTGTCGATGCTCTGGGTGGCCGACTTCGACAACGAGGCGCCGAAGACGGCGATGGCGGACACCAGCGCAAGGCCGACCATGAGCGCAGATGCGGTCTGCGCGGTCCGTCGCGGGCTGCGCATGGAGTTCTCGCGGCCGAGGCGCCCCGACATCCCGAGGAGACGGGCGAGCGGGCGGCCCAGCGCGCTGGACATCGGCCGCGCCACCGCCGGCGCCAGCCGGGCGACGCCGATGAAGATCAGCACGGCACCGAGACCGACCAGCTGGATGGCCGGCGCGACCAAGCCCACGGCCAGGGCGGCGATGCCGGCGAGCGTGATGCCCGAACCCCACGTGAACCTGCGCCGCATCGGGATCTCGTGCTCGAGCTGTTGTTCCGATACGGCTTCGACCGGCGCGATGCGCACGGCGCGACGCGCTGGCCCGATGGCCGAGACCATCGTGACCACGACCCCCACGACGAGGCAGACGATCACGGTGCGCGCCTCGAAGACGAGCGGGCCCGAGGGCAGCGTGACACCGAAGCCGCCGAGCAACGCCTCCAGGCCGAGGGCCGCCAGGACGCCGAGGCCGAGCCCGACGAGGGACGCCAGAAGCCCGACGAGCGCCGCTTCGGTCAATACCGACCGGAAGACCTGCCCCCGGCTCGCCCCCACGATGCGGAGCAATGCCAGCTCCTTGGTGCGCTGGCCCACGGTGATCGAGAACGTGTTCACGATCGTGAAGGCCCCTACGAACAGCGCTATGAAGGCGAACACCAAGAGCGCGACGTTGAAGAATCCGAGTGCATTGCTGATGTTGCTCGTCTGCTCGTTGATCACGGTCTGACCGGTCACCACCTCGACGCCGCGGGGCAG
>DATAYX010000305.1:0-1704 GCA_036272355.1 Acidimicrobiales bacterium | reverse complement strand
TCCAGGGTCGTCGAGGTCAGGGCCACTGTGGCGACAGTCAAGCACTAATGCGACTCATTCGCAATAGACTCCAGCTCGTGTCCAGCCGTCTCCCGCCGGGGTGTCCGGCATCGATGTCGAGTGTGCCCGGAACCTCGGTCGGTACCATCGAACGGTGACCCGGCGTGCCCCGACCCCACCGGCGACCTCGTCGGATGCGGGCACGCTCGAGGACGCCCTCGAGATCGTCCGCCAGCACGGCGGCCGCGTCACGTCATCGAGGAGGATCCTGCTGCGAGCACTCTTCGGCTCAACGGGTCACCGCACCGCGGAGGAGCTCGCCGCCGAGGTGCAGGCGGAGGCACCCGACATCCACCTGTCGACGATCTACCGCAATCTCGAGGAGCTCGAACGCCTCGGCGTAGTGGTCCATTCGCATTTCGGGCACGGCCCCGCCACCTACCACCTGGCCCGCTCGGTCCACGGCCACTTCGTCTGCGAGGAGTGCGGCACGCTCATCGAGGTCCCCGAGTCCATGTTCTCCGGACTCGAGCGGGAGGCGTCGACCCGGTTCGGGTTCACGATCGACCCGCATCACTTCGCCATGTTGGGTCGCTGCGCCGACTGCGCCAAAGCCTGAAACAGGCGGCAGTTACCAGGTCGTCGACCGCGCCAGGGTCCGTTCCAGGATTCCGAGCGTCGCCCGCACCGCCGTCTCCGAGATGACGGGGAAGATGTCCGCCTGCTTCCACTCCGGAGCAATGTCGGACCAGTCGTAATAGGACGTCACCATCGTGCCGCCCTCGACGGGCTCGAGCTCGTAGCCGTACACATGGCCGATCTGCGGCTTGATCTGCCCGAGGATCGTCCATGCGATGGCACGGTCCTGCTCGTAGCGGGTGATCGTGACGGTGACGTCGTACTTGCCCATGGGGTAGTCGTTCAGCGACTCGCGGTCCATGTGGATGACGAACTCGTCGCCCTCCTTCGACGCCGGCTCCCCCGTCCAGCTCTGCAGCATGCCCGTGCTGTCGATGGTCACGTGGCCCTCGGGGTCGCGCACCACTGAGAAGATCCGTGCCGCCTCGACGGGGATGAAACGCCGGATCTCGATGCGCTCGGCCTTGTCGTCTTGCGTCTTTTCGGTCATGACCGCATTGTGCCACCGGACCCCTCCCGGCGGCCGGGCCGCGTCACCCCGGCTCCACCTGTGTCCTAACGCTCGCGCCCCGGGACCACACCCACCAGGTCCGCGTCCGTGTGCGCGTCGCTCCCCTCCCCTGCCGGCGGACCCTCCGCGGCCCGCGTCGTACGCGGCCCCCGGGCGAGCGACGCGAACGCGGCGATGAACGCCAGTCCCGCCGAGACCAGGAACACGATGGTGAGGCCGTGGTGGAACGGTGCCGAGATCAGGTCCGGGAAGTACACCTTGCCCGTGAGGATGCGCTGCGCCTGGACCGGGAGCTTGGACAACTCGCCGCCCATCGACAGGAGCTCGTGCAGCGGGTTGATCCCGAGCACGGAGGCGAAGAGCGACGAGACGGGTGGCAGGGACGCAACGTGGTGGGCGACGGCGTGCCCGACGCCCTGTCGCTCGAGGCCCTTGCTGAGCGTCGTCGGCAGGGTGCTCGCCAACCCAGTGATCATGAGCGAAAAGAACACCCCGATCGACAAAGCCGTGCCCGAGTTCTGGAAGGTGGCCCGCATGCCCGACGCCGCGCCGCG
>DATAYX010000304.1:0-8862 GCA_036272355.1 Acidimicrobiales bacterium | reverse complement strand
TTGCGGCCGAGATCTCGAAGTACTTGCCTGGGTATCCTCCCTTCGTCTCGACCCAAGCAGTAAGCGTTGCCAAGGCTCAGAGAGCGATCAAGCCCGAAGCTGTGGCCCTCGGCGCCTTCGGCGCGATCGTGGCGGTGGCCGCTTTGCTCATTGCGGCGCAGCTGATCGGACGTCAGCTCCGCCGTGGCGCAGCCGACCGGGCGGTGCTCCGCGCCCTGGGGGGAGGGACGCTGGCAACTTCTAGCGACGACCTTCCGGGAATTCTCGGCGCAATCGTCTCCGGTGCACTACTGGCGGCGGTGGTGGCCGTGTTGCTCTCACCGCTGGCTCCGCTCGGGCCGGTGCGTCCCGTGTATCCGTATCCGGGGTTCTCCTTCGATTGGACCGTCATCGGTATCAGTGTCGCCCTCCTCGTCGTCAGTCTCAGTGCGATCACGCTGGTCCTCGGCTGGCTCGGAGCCCCACACCGCGAACTCGGCCGCGAAAATTGGGCCGGTCGTGTGCCTGGCGCCGTCAGATTCACCTCCGCCGTCGGGCTTCCCGCTCCGGCGGTCACCGGAGCGCGTTTCGCACTTGGACCGGGTGGACAGCGCGACCCAGTGCCAGTTCGTTCTGCAATTGTCGGGGCCGCCCTCGCTGTCGTGGCGGTTGTCGCGACGGTCACCTTCGGCGCCAGCCTGAGTTCTCTCGTTTCGCATCCTGCGCTCTACGGTTGGAACTGGGACTACATGCTGGTTTCGGGCGGCGACATTCCCCAAGGACACGTGACGGCGCTCCTCGACCATGACCGCTACGTTTCGGAGTGGTCCGGCGTCTACACAGCATCCCTCGACATTGACGGTCAGACCATCCCCGTACTCGGCGAGAACCCGGACACTACGGTGGCTCCGCCGGTGCTATCCGGCCACGGACTGCAAAGTGCTGACCAAGTCGTGCTCGGCGCTTTAACGCTGGCGCAGTTGCACAAGCAGGTCGGCGACACCGTGAGGGTGACGTCCGGTTCTTCCCCGGCGAGGCGGCTGCGCATTGTCGGGACCGCGGCCATGCCAGTGCTCGGCAGCAGTGGCGGTCCTCATCTCGAGATGGCCACCGGGGCGGTCTTGGCCTCGCAGCTCCTACCGACCACGGGTCGCAACCCATTCGACAATCCGATCCCTGGACCGAACGCCGTGCTCATTCGTCTCAAAAGTGGCTATGCGCAAGCAACAGAGCTGCACTCGCTCGCCAAGATCGCGCAGGCGACCTCGAACACCGCGAACTTCGGAGTGAGCCTCCAAGGCGTCCAGGACTTTCGCCCCGCAGAGATCGTCAACTACCGATCGCTGGGCGATACCCCGGTGTTCCTTGGAGCAGGATTGGCGGCCGCCGCAATTGCTGCACTCGCGCTCACGCTCGTCGCCTCGGTACGGAGGCGCAGACGGGACCTCGCCCTGCTCAAGACACTTGGCTTCACGAAGCGGCAGCTCGCGGCAACGATCGCATGGCAATCGACGATCGTCGCGCTGATCGGCACCATCGTCGGTGTCCCGTTAGGGATTGCACTTGGCCGCTGGTTGTGGGACCTGTTCGCCCGCGACATCCATGCGGTGCCAGAACCGAGCGTGCCGGTCATCCTGATCACGGTGATAACGATCGGGGCAATCGTGCTGGCGAACATCGTCGCGGCTGCGCCCGGTAGCTACGCAGCGCGCACTTCGACGGCCCTCTTGCTTCGCTCGGAGTGAGCGGCTCCGGCGCTCCGGCGGCAACGAAGTCTTCTCGGCCCATGCTGCGAGACGATCACGTTGGCCGTGAACGACGCCGTTGTTCCATCGCCGTGTCGGAAGAAGTGAGCCTGCAGCACAGCGGGCTGGCCCGACGACACGTTCGCTCAATCACACCAAGCTTCCAGCCAGCTCATCGATAAATTCGCGATCCGCATCCGTCCAAGACACATTGAGCTCTCCTGTGGGCATCAACAGGTCTTCGCTACTACCTATCTTCGGGGCACCAGCGCCATCGGAGCGGTACAGCAACAAGCTTGCCGATGGTCCGGGAATCGCGTCGAGCACGGCACTCAGATGCTCGAATTGGACTTCGGTCATTGCGACGAAATCTTCTGGCAGTGCTTGAATGACGGCCGCGATCACATGCTTGTCCCATGCTCGCGGATGCGCGACCAGAGCGAGGGCCTCCCCGGGTCGCAAGGCGACCGTTACCGGACCTCCACCGTCCTCGAAGGACTTTGGAAGAAGCCTTCCCCGTCCCGCAGTGAGATGGGCGGCTGAAACATGTGGTCCGACGCCTTCAATTCGAAAGGTGGCCTCGAGCGGATCGAATCGGGCGTAGCACGCTGACGCGCTGAGAGACATCGTGGAAGGGGATCGAACGGCCGTGCAGAGAGCCTCTTCCAGATCAGTCCCCGCACTGAGGTGAGCCAGAACCTGTTCCCGAAAGCGCGAGCCATCGTCCACGCATCCCACGCCGCCGAGGAAGAACCCACCAGGTAACGGCGAGAGTTCGTGGAAGGCACCGCATTGGGCCGCGACACTCGGCGTTCTGGCCACAGCCACAAGGCCAGGCCAGCATGCTCGCATCTGGTCGCTTCCAGCGTCGTTCTCGTAACGGGGTAGCAGTGTGGTCGGGTCGAGGAATGTCATGGGAGTTAGAGCAGACGGACGCGCACGGGCGCGTGGTGGACGGACGGACGGAAGGGTTTGCTGCCCCCGGGGACGAGGGGCCCCCGGGGGCAGAACCGAAACGGCTAGGCGGCGGACGTGGCTAACTGCTTGTGGTCCGAACCCACGGTTACTTCAATGCGTCGTGGCTTGGCTTGCTCAGCCACCGGAATCGCAACAGTGAGCACGCCGCCTTCATAGCTGGCGTCGATTCGCTCGGAGTCCAGGGTCTTGCCCAGCACGACCTGCCGGGTGAACGTCCCGAATGTCCGCTCGGCAATCACGGATTCGACGCCCTCGCCAGTGGAGGGTGCGGGACGCTCGGCCGAAATGGTCAGCACGTTTTCCTCCACCGTCAGCTCGATGGAGTCGGGCGCCACGCCTGGCAGATCCAGCTGGAGCAAGAACGAATCGTCCCTGCGGTAGGCGTCCATCGGCATCGCCATCGGGCGGGGCCCGGACTGCTGGGCGCTCCAGAGTTGCTGGAAGAGACGGTCGACATCCCGGAAAGGGTCACTCCGCACAAGAGCCATGACAGAACCTCCTCTTTGGTCGTGGATATTTGCTCTCTTGCGCCGCTTACCTGCGGTGACACGAAGATTTTAGCACTCTCACAGTGAGAGTGCTAGACCCTTTTTCAACGGCTCACGGCCCCGGAAGCGCCCACCCAGGCCTCCCCCCGGAGACTGACAACGGCAGCCTCCGGGGGCGCTGTCCGTAGCTCCTAGGGAACGGACTATGCGGGCCGCAGGACCGGCTGAGGCCCGAGGCGAGACCCGCGCCGGTCCTCAGCGGAAGGCTGACCCACCAACTGTGCCCACGTGCACCGTCGTGAAGACCCGCCGTGCGATCTGCCATCCGTCGCGATCCGAACGTACAAGCCGATCGTCGTAGAAACCGATCGCTCGGACGCCGTCCCGATTGTCCGGTCCCATGATCACCGCGTCCACGTAGCTCCGAGCATGTACGCCGTCGTGGAGGCGTTCGACTGCGACGTTGGAGATCCGATGGAGGGTGTGCCCACAGTTCTCGTGCAGTGCGGCCATGAAGGCGGTGATCTCGTCTGCCCCGCTCCACGCCCCGATCTCGCCGTAGTCAATTGTGCAGTCGGGGGTGAAGCACGATCGGAACAGGTCCCAATCGCGCCGGTCAATGCCGGACGCGTAGCGCACGAGCGCTGCGCTCACCCCGTGGTGCACAGACGAGTCTGACTGCTCAACGCTCACGGGGGGCTCCTTCGGGTTCCGTGTGGACTTCAAGCCTGCCATGGTGGCGAAATGCGCACCGGCCGCTCAGTCTTCCGACGCTAGGGTTGCGCCTCGCACGCCCGGGGCCGACTTCCGCGTCCGTTTCCAGCGCACTGCGCTGCTGGCGGACGGCGTCTGCGGGTGTCAGAGGCACCGAAAGGACTCGAGATGTTCCTCATGCGTTTCGACATGCGAGCGCCGGACTGGGGTGCTCCCGCGCCGGAGCTGTACGCCACAGCCCTCGAGATGGCCGAGTGGACCGAGAGCCGCGGTGCCCTGGCCGCAGTGGTGTGCGAACACCATGGGGTGAGCGATGGCTACCTGCCGTCGCCGATGGTTCTGGCCACGGCGATGGCCGCCCGTACGACAACGCTGCCCATCACGGTGGCGGTGGTGGTCCTGCCGCTCTATAAACCGGTCCGCCTCGCCGAGGACATGGCGGTGCTCGACATCATCAGTCGTGGCCGTGTCAACTACGTCGCCGCCATCGGTTATGTCCCCGCGGAATACGAGCAGCACGGTGTCGATTTTCACCGGCGGGGGCGGATCGCGGACGAGGCGTTGGACCTGCTCCTCAAGGCGAAGACGGGTGAGCCCTTCGATCATGAGGGTCGTCACATCCACGTCACGCCGCAACCGGTGACCCCGGGAGGCCCGCCGGTCGCATGGGGCGGCGGGAGTGCCCCGGCGGCGGCCCGCGCCGGCCGGTTCGGCTTGGACTTCATGGCGCAGGGGGGTGATCCGTCGCTGTCCGACGCCTACGAAGAAGCGGCACGTTCGAACGGGCACCAGCCGGGTTTCTGCATGATTCCGCCTCTCGACATGGCAACCACCGTCTTCGTCGCCGAGGACGTCGACCGAGCGTGGGACGAGCTCGGTCGCCACATTCTCCACGACGTCACCAGCTACGCCAGCATCAATGTCGGAAGGCACGGCTTTACAGCCAGCATCTCCGAAGCACGGACGGTGGACGAGTTGCGCGCCGAGAACCGCAGCCACCGCATCGTCACGGTCGAAGAAGCGGTGGCGACGATCCGGTCGGGCATGCCGCTGCAGCTTCACCCGCTGATCGGCGGTCTCGCGCCAGACGTTGCGTGGCGTTACCTGCGCACGGTGACCGACGTGGTGATGCCCGAGATCTCTGGCGCGCCGTAAAACCCTCTAGTCCGCCGCTTCGAGCGCAGCAGCCAGACGGTCGAGGGTCCCACCCATCGTCTGGCGATTGCGGTCCGTGCGGTCGTCGATCCCCGAGACCTGCTTGCTGAATTCAAGTGCGGATTCCGGTCGCAGGTCCTCGTTCCATTCGGTGACCCGGCAGCCTGACTCGGTCGGCTCGATGCGGTAGCCCCACGTCGAGTAGTGGAAGTCCATCATCGAGCATTCGAATGCGAAGGCGCGACCGGGGTCGGCCTCGATGATCTTTCCCTGGGTCGTCCACGTCCGCTCCCCGTTGCGGTTGTGGCCGTCGAAGCTGGCGCCGACGGCGGGGCCCTCGGAGCCTTCGTGCCATTCGCAGGCGTAGCACTCCTCCGACCACTCGCCCATCCGGGTCACGTCGGAGATGGCGGCGTACACGCTGTCGGGCGAGGCCTGGATTTCACGGGATATCTCGATCCGGTTGTCAGCCATGGAGAGATCTTTGCCGTTCCCGGGGAGGACTGCTACGTCGCATCCCGCCGGCCATCCGCGCCATCACGCCTGCGAGAAACGCGGAGCCTCAGCCGGTCAGGGACAGACCGGTCAATGCCCCGAGTTCGGTCAGTGCGGCGTCCGGGTCGCTCACCTTGATGGTGTGCATCCCGAGCGCCCGTGCCGGCTTGAGGTTCACGCCCAGGTCGTCGAGGAAGACACACTCGTCCGGCTCGACGTCGAGCGCCTCACAGGCAAGCTCGTAGAAGTGGGGATCGGGTTTGCGGACCCCGAGCACCCGGGACTCGAGGATGGCGTCGAACAGGCTGTACACCGCCGCCACCTCGTCGGAGAGGATGGCCTCCGCCCGGGTGAAGTTGTTGGTGAGACACGCCGTCTTGTACTTCGTGCGGCAGGAGCGGATGGCGTCGACCATCTTCGGCCGGATCTCTCCGGCGAGCCGCTCGAGCACCAGGCGCCCGTCCAGCTCGTGCCCGAGGGCGCGTGCCTCCTCGGACCAGAGCGACCCGAACGTCTCCAGGTCGACCTCCCCACGCTCGAGTTTCGCCCACGCGTTCATGTCCGGATTGGTGGCGTTCACGGTCCGGATGAAGTCGGCCGGGAGGCCGCGCTCCGTCTCCAGGTGCCCGAACGCCTCGAACGGGCTCGACGAGATCACGCCACCGAAGTCGAAAAGGACGGCCTTGATCACCACATCACCTCCCGGGGAAGTCATCAGTCTGGCGTCTCGGACGCCGGCTTCAGACGAAGTCGGAGCCCCCGTCGGCGTTGACGCAGGCGCCGGTGACGTAGCCGTTGCGCTTCGACGCCAGGTACGCGGCAATCGATGCGACCTCGTCGGGCAGGCCCGCCCGTCCCAGGTCGGCGGGGTGGTGGAAGTTCTTGTCGATCCATGCCATCACGTCGTGCGGGTCGGCCGGGTCGAGGTCCTCGGCGGCGAAGATCTCGCGCAGGCCTTCGGTGAAGCTCGCCGTCACGATCGAGCCCGGGCAGACGGTGTTCACCAGTATCCCGTCGGGCGCCAGCGACTTGGCCAGGTTCTTGGCCACGCTGGTCACCGCGGCCTTGGCTGCGGTGTAGGCGACGAGATTCGGGCTCTGGCGCTGGATGGAGTGGGCGGAGAAGATCACGATGCGGGCCCAGTCCGCCGCACGCAACAGCGGCAGCGCCGCCCGGACGCCCCGCACCGTGGACATCGTGCCGAGCGCGAACGCCGCATCCCAGCCGTCGTCGTCGAGGTCTTCGAAGCGGGCCGCCCCGGGGCCCACCGTGTTGACGAGGATGTTCAGCGCTCCCCAGCGTTCCGCGACTTCGCCGAAACCGCCCTCGATGGAGGCGGGGTCCGTGACGTCGACTTCGATGCCGACGGCATCGGGACTCCCCGCCGCTCGCAACGCCGTCGCGGTCTCCTCCAACGCCTCTCGGCCCCGCGCCATGACCGCCACCCGTGCGCCGTCGGTGGCCAGGATCTCGGCAACGGCACGGCCCATCCCCTTGCTGCCACCGGTCACGACAGCCGTTGCATCCGCGATCCCGAGATCCACCTAGCTCCTCCCTACGGCCCGACTCGCTCAGGTCGCCGCATCGTACGTCGCCATATAGCGGGCGAAACGCTCGCGCACCGCGTCCGCGTCCAGACCGAACTGCGCCAGTTCGTAGGAGTGTTGCCCGTGTGCCCCGGGCTCGTGGCTCGCCGCCCACTGTGTCACCGCTGCGTGCGAACGCTCCGGAAACGGCAGGCCGATCCTCTCGTACGCGGCCGCCAGCGCCGCGACGGGATCGGTCTGCAGATCGGTCCACGCCAGGTCTGCGAAGCGGTCCTCGCCGATGCGCGCCCTGAAGTCCATTGCACGCGTGATCGCCTCGGACCACCGGCCCAGCTGTTCGGGTCCGAGTTCCAAGGAGTCGTCCCGGTCGCTGGCCCAGCTGCGCGTGTAGTGGATGAGGCTGCACACCGAGCCGAGCACCTTCGCCGGGTCGCGGTGGCTCCAGAGGAACCTGGCGTCGGGGTAGGCGGCGAGCAGCGACTCGAGTGCGAACATGTGCACGGGCGTCTTGAGATGCCACAGCCTCGGCGGGCAGTGCCACTGGAGGAGCTGGAGCACGCGGCGGTGGTAACGGTAGGTGGCGTCCATGTCGGACTGCACCACCCACGCCAGATAGGAGGGCACGTGACCGAAACCGTCGAAATGCACGGTGCGGAAGCTCATGCCGAGCAGGTCCTGGCATTCGGTGGGCCCCGTCGCATCCTCGTGGTGCATCGAGGCCATCAGGGGGAACATCTGGTTCATCATCTCGAGGCCGGCCTCGGTGTCGGCGATCCGCGGATCGGAGTGCTCGGTGGCGGACTCGGGCGGCGGACAGGCGCTCGACGACTCCCACAAGCGCAGTGAGCGGATCTGGGGATCGGCCGCCACGAGCTGGCTGAGCGCCGTCGTGCCCGTGCGGGGCAGACCGATGACGAACACCGGTCCCTCCACTTGCTCGTCGTCGATTTCCGGATGGGCTCGGTAGGTGTCCTCGATGCGCAGTCGCGACGCGAGCGCGCCGACGAGGCGGATCCGCAGCATGGCCTCACCGTCTTCGGTCAGGTCGGCTTCGGTGTTCAGCGACGCCGTGAGGCGCTCGAGGCCTTCGCGGTGCGACCCGTCGCCGAAATCGTCGAGGCCGGTCGAGGCCCGCGCCTCTGCCTCCAGCGCATCGGCGTCGAGGGTCATCGGGAGAACCGCTTGCTGACGGCGAGCCGGCGCGACGCAATCGTCCGGCGCCGTTCCTCCGGGGTGACCCGCCTCGCCCCCGTCGGCAGGGAGCCCGCGAGGTCGTCGAACCGGACCACCCGCGTCTGTGGAACGGGCGCAGACTCGGTGCGGACGCAGCGCAGGATAACCGGCCCTGCACTGTGGCCCGCAGTGTCGAGCCAATTGGCCACGCCCGGGTCGCCATGCGCGATCACGACGCGCAGGATCCCGTCGTTGTCGACCTCGGCCTGGTGTCCGTTCAGGCTGCTCTGATGCCGGGCGTAGTCGATCGTCTCCCACCACGGATTTCCGATCGAATAGCTCCAGTAGAGGCCCTCGGGCGGGGTGACTTCCACCACCAACGCCTCGTCCGGCCCGAGCTGGAACGAGCCGATGACCGGACGGTTCTCGGCCGCTGCCCCCATGGCCGTGCCGTCGAGCGGCGGAAGGAAGGTGTTGGGCGTCTCGGGACGCGAGAACTGCAGGAAGAAATCCAGGTTCCCGAGTACGAAGTCTCCCAACGCGATCAGCTGACGCGCCGCGACCTCCCGCGGGTCACGCGCCGCGCTC
>DATAYX010000303.1:0-3269 GCA_036272355.1 Acidimicrobiales bacterium | reverse complement strand
GCGGTCCCGGCCGTCAACGAGCTCCCGGCCGGGTGGGCGACCGCACTGGATCTGCCGCTCATCCCAGGGGCGGGAACCATCCGCTGAGAGAGACGGAAGGGGCTTGTTCGGCTAGGCCGATGCGACCCCCAATTGCCCGAGAAGTCCCGCGAGATCCCAGTCGTCGCGCTGCGAGGTGACGAGACCTTCTGTTCAGCTTTCGGCCTCGACGATGACGAGATCGCGCTCGGAACGGCGTCCGAACAGCCAGTACGTCACCGAGCCACTCGTGTTGAGCAGCGAGGCCAGGCGCCAGAGTCGCTTGGGTCCTCGCACATCGGCGTCGGGGCGGCGGCTCAGGTCGCGCCAGGTGAGGCTGACCACGATCAGGTGGACCACGAGCGCCACGGCGAGGACCCGCTTCTGTTGCTCGGTCATCGGGCCCCGCTGGCTCATTTCGTACACACACCCTTCGCTTACTTGACGCCAGCCGGCTCAGTCGCCGGCGAGCAGCGCGTCGACGAACTCGTCGGGGTCGAAGTCCACGAGATCGTCCGGGCCCTCCCCGAGGCCGACGAGTTTGACCGGCAGGCCGAGCTCGCGCTGGACGGCGATCACGATGCCGCCCTTGGCCGTGCCGTCCAGCTTGGTGAGCACGATGCCGGTCACGTCGACGGCCTCGGTGAACTGGCGGGCCTGCGCGAGCGCGTTCTGACCCGTCGTGGCATCGAGGACGAGCAGGACCTCGGTGACGTTGCCCGGGTCGCGGTCGGCGATCCGGCGGATCTTCTTGAGCTCCTCGACGAGGTTGGTCTTCGTGTGCAGGCGGCCGGCGGTGTCGGCGAGCACGAGGTCGTTGCCGCGGGCGGCGGCGCGCTGCACGGCGTCGAACACGATGGCGGAGGGGTCGCCGCCCTCGGCGCCGCGCACGATCTCGGTGCCGGTGCGCTCACCCCACAGGGCGAGCTGGTCCGCCGCCGCGGCGCGGAACGTGTCGCCCGCGGCCAGGAGGACCGAACGCCCTTCGGCGGTCTGGCGGCGGGCCAGCTTGCCGATCGTGGTGGTCTTGCCCACGCCGTTCACCCCCACGATCAGCCAGACGTCGGGCGCACCGTCCTTGCCGTCGAAGCGCAGGGCGCGGGTGTCGGCCGTCTCGAGGAGCTCGCGGACGGACTGGCCGAGCGCGGCGAGCAGATCGTCGCCGCTGCGGACCTCCTTGGACTCCACCTTGGCCCGCAGGTCGGCCAGGAGCGCGTCGGCCGTGGCGACCCCGACGTCGGCCCGGATGAGCGCCTCTTCGAGCGAGTCCCACGTGGCGGCATCGATGCGGCCGGCCCGGAGCGCGGCGACCGCGCCGCCGAACAGCCCGCGCACGCCGCCCAGGCGGCTGCGATACGTGGCCGGCGGGGCCTCGGGCGCGGCGACGGCCGGCTCGGGTTCGGGTGCGGGCGGCGCCTCGACTTCGACGGGCGGCGCCGTCGTGGTGGTCGGCGCCGTCGGCGCCGGCTTGGTCGTCGGCTTCGTCGGCGGACGCGTCGGTGGCGCGGTCGGCGCCGCCGACGTCGGTCCGGCGGCTCCACGGCCACGCCGCCGCGAACGCGCCAGGGAGAACGACCCGGCGGCCACCGCCAGGACGATCACCACGACGGCGATGATGATGTACGTCCCGACCATCGATGCGAGCAGCACGCCCGGCACGCCCGTCACGCCCGTCACGCCGTCGCCGGCTCCTGTTCCTTGTCGTGCGCGACCTTCTGGCTGACGACCTGTGACGAGCCGCCGGGGGCCATGGTCACGCCGTAGAGCGCGTCGCCCGTCTCCATGGTCCGTTTCTGGTGCGAAACGATGAGCAGCTGCGCCTCGTCGCGGAACTCGTGCACGAGGGCGAGGAAGCGGGAGAGGTTGACGTCATCGAGCGCGGCCTCGACCTCGTCCATCATATAGAAGGGCGAAGGTCGGCTGCGGAAGACGGCGAAGAGGAACGCGAGTGCCGCCATCGAGCGCTCGCCGCCGGAGAGCAGCGAGACGCGGCGGATGTTGCGCCCGGCGGGGCGCACCTCGATCTCGACGCCCGTGTTGAGGAGGTCATCGGGCTCGAGGAGCGAGAGGCGGCCGGTGCCGCCGGGGAACAGCATCGCGATGAGCGCGGAGAAGTGCTCGTTGACGTCGGCGGCCGCGGCGGCGAACGACGTCATGATCTCGTGGTCGAGCGTCCTGACGACCTCGTGCAGCTCGCGGCGGGCGCCCCGCACGTCGTCGACCTGTGCCTCGAGCTCCTTGTGCCGCTCCTCGAGCTGGCTCAGCTCCTCGAGCGCCAGCGGGTTGACCGGCCCGAGCGCGACGAGCTTGCGCTCGAGTTCGTCGCCGTGCTGCTGGAGCGTCGTGTCTTCGGGTGCTTGGGGCTCGGGCAGGCCGACGAGCTCTTGGGGCCGCGCGCCCAGGTCGCGGTGGATGTGCTCGGTGAGCGACTCGGTGCGCAGGTCGACCTCGTTGGCCTCGAGGTCGAGGGCCCTGGTGCGGTTGCGCACCGCGTCCAACCGCTGCTCGGTCGTGTGGCGGTCCCGGCGGAGTTGCTCGAGCTTCTCGCCGCCCGCCCGCACCGCGTCGACCTGGTCCTGGTAGTCGTGGCGCAGCGCGTCGAAGACCTGGTCGAGCCGTTGCTGCTCCGCGTTGACGAGCTCTTCGAGCCGGCGCAGCGCGGTGGCCTCGGCCTCGAGCCGCTCCCGGCGGGCGGCGGCGCTGGCGCGTTCCTCGGCGTGGCCGGCGAGCCGCCGCTCCACCTCGGCGTGGCGCTCGGAGAGCACGCGGCGGCGTTCGGCGACGCCGGCGACGCGGACCTCGAGCTCCTGGCGCCGGCCGAGGACCTCCCCGCGTCGTTCTTCGAGCGCGCGCCACGCTTCCAACGCCTCGGCCAGGTCGGGGAGCGCCCGGCCGAGCCGGGACTCCTCGGCGGTGACCTCGGCCAGGCGCTGCTGCGCCTCGAAGACGGCGGTGCGGGCCTCATCGAGCTCGGCGGCCAGGCGCGCCTGCTCCTCGGCCGCGCGCTCGATCTCGGCGCGCTTGGCCTCGAGGGCCGCTCCGTGGCGGTCGGCGGCGCGTTCGGCCGCCGTGCGGGCGTCCCGTGCCCGTGACGACGCGATGCGGGCCTCGGTCAACGCGGCCTTGGCGAGCTCGGATGCCGCCGCGGCCTCTTCCGCGCGCCGCTGCGCCTCCTCGACCGCGGCCTTGGTCACGACGCCGGCCGCGCTGCGGACGCGCCAGCCCGTCGCCGCGAAGCGGTCGCCCTCGGG
>DATAYX010000302.1:0-2643 GCA_036272355.1 Acidimicrobiales bacterium | reverse complement strand
TATGGCCGTCGTTTCCATGCGACAGCTTCTGGAGGCCGGAGTCCACTTCGGCCACCAGACGCGGCGATGGAACCCGAAGATGAAGCGCTACATCCTGGGTGAGCGCAACGGGATCTATCTCATCGACCTGCGCAAGACGCTGAGCGGGGTCGAGTCCGCCTACTCCTTCGTGCGCGACCTCGTCGCGGGCGGCGGCACCATTCTCTTCGTGGGCACGAAGAAGCAGACGCAGGGCCCCGTCGCCGAGTACGCGGAGGCCTGCGGGATGCCCTATGTCAACCAGCGCTGGCTCGGCGGCATGCTGACCAACTTCGCCACCGTGTCGGGCCGCGTGGGCCGCATGCGGGAGCTGCGCGCCATGCAGGCGGCGGGCGACTTCGACGGCATGCCCAAGCGTGAGGCGCTGCAGCACACCCGTGAGCTCGAGAAGCTGAGCCGCAACCTCGGCGGCATCGCCAACCTGGAGCGGCTGCCCAACGCGGTGTTCGTGATCGACACCAAGAAGGAGCACATCGCGGTGACCGAGGCGCGCAAGCTCGGCCTCCCCGTCGTGGCCGTGGTCGACACGAACTGTGACCCCGACGTCATCGACTACGTGATCCCCGGCAACGACGACGCCATCCGCTCCGGCTCGCTCATGTGCCGGGTGATCGCGGACGCCGTCGCCGAGGGCCGCTTCATCGCGGAGCACCGGCGCCAGATGGCGCCCCCTCCGGCCGAGGAGAGCAGCCCCCCCAGTCCGCGCCCGCGCCGGGCGCCCCAGCAGGTCACCGCAGAGCCCGTCGAGGTGGCGTGAGCGTGGCCACCTACACCGCCAAGGACGTCTCGACGCTGCGCCAGATGACCGGCGCCGGGATGCTCGATTGCAAGAAGGCCCTCGACGAGACCGACGGCGACATCGAGAAGGCGGCGCAGCTCCTGCGTGAGCAGGGCAAGGCCGGCGCGGCCAAGCGGTCCGACCGCGAGGCCTCCGAGGGCGCCGTTGCCGCCGTCCGCTCGGGCGACGCGGCGGCGGTGGTCGAGCTGCGCTGCGAGACCGACTTCGTGGCCAAGTCGGCCGAGTTCGTCGCGCTGGCCGACGAGCTGGCTGCGCTTGTGGCGGCCAAGGGCGAGGATGCCGTGAGCGAGCTCGACGACGAGATCGACAACCTGCGCTCGACGCTGAAGGAGAACATCTCGGTGGGCCGGGTGCGCCGGCTGGTCGCCGAAGGGGGCCAGGTGGTCGACACCTACCTCCACCAACAGGCCGGCCGCGGCGTCAACGCCGTCGGCGTCGTGCTGGAAGGCGGCACAGAGGAGTTGGCGCACGACATCGCGGTGCACGTCGCGTTCGCCAAGCCGGCCTACCTGAGCCGCGACGACGTGCCCGCCGACGAGGTCGCCGCCGAGCGCGCCACGCTCGAGACGATCTCGCGCAACGAGGGCAAGCCCGAGTCTGCGCTCGGCAAGATCGTCGAGGGTCGCATGAACGGCTGGTTCAAGGAGCGCGTGCTGCTCGACCAGTCCTATGTCCGGGACGAGAAGCAGACCATCTCGGGCATGCTCGGCTCGGCGCGCATCGTGGCCTTCGCCCAGGTCGTCGTCGGCGCCTGACGCGCTGAGGGTCGTGGGAGAGTCGCGCCGCATCGTCCTCAAGATGTCGGGGGAGGCCTTGGCCTCCGCCGCATCCGACGAGACCATCGACACGGCCACCGTCGAGCGGATGGCCCAGGAGATGGCCAAGGCCATGGACGCCGGGGGTCTCGAGCTCGCCGTGGTCGTTGGCGGCGGCAACATCTGGCGCGGCACGACCGGTGAGTCCAGCGGCATGGACCGCGCCACGTCGGACTACATGGGCATGCTCGGCACGGTCATCAACGCCCTGGCGCTCCAAGATGCGCTCGAGCAACAGGACCAGCCGACCCGGGTGCTGACCGCCCTCTCCATGGCCGAGGTGGCCGAGCCCTATATCCGCCGGCGGGCGATCCGCCATCTCGAGAAGGGTCGCATCGTCATCTTCGCCGCCGGAATGGGGAACCCCTTCTTCACCACGGACACCCCCGCTGCACTCCGGGCGGCGGAAATCGGCGCCGAGCTGCTGTGCAAGGGCACCCATTCGGGGGTCGACGGGGTCTACAGCGCTGATCCGAAGCTCCACCCGGACGCCACCCGCTACGACGAGATCTCCTTCATGGAGGTGATCAACCATGATCTGCGGGTCATGGACCTGACCGCCATCACCTTCTGCAAGGACAACGGGCTGCCCATCCTGGTCTTCGACCTCATGGGCCCCGGGAACATCCACAAGGCCCTGGGGGGCGAGACCATCGGGACCCTGGTCAGTTGAGTCCAGGATCGTCGCCCCGTACTCCCAGCTGGCGCCCCGGAATCGGTACCGCGCGTTCATCATCGCTACGCTGGTCCGTTAATGGATGACGACCTCACGGCCCTGGTCATGGCCGAGGCGCGGGAGCGCATGGAAAAGGCGGTCGAGCACACCCAGGCCGACTTCGGCTCCGTGCGGACAGGCCGGGCCACGCCCGCCCTGGTCGAGCATCTGAAGATCGACTACTACGGGACCGAGACGGAGTTGCGCCAGCTGGCCGGCTTCAGCGTTCCCGAGGCTCGCCTGCTGATCATCTCCCCCTACGACAAGGGTTCGCT
>DATAYX010000301.1:0-23282 GCA_036272355.1 Acidimicrobiales bacterium | reverse complement strand
TGGCGTCGTAGCCCTCGACCCTGCCTTCGTACGGCTGCAGGTGGAGGCCGTCCTCGACGACTTCGACGTCGGCAGCGTGAAGACGGGCATGCTGGCCAATGGCGGTGTCGTCGCCGAGGTGGCCTGTCTCGCGGAACAGGACCGCTTGCCGCGCCTCGTGGTCGACCCGGTGCTCGTCTCGTCCACCGGCCACTCCCTGTTGGAACCCGAGGGGATCGCGGCCTACCTCGAGCGGCTGCTGCCCCGGGCGCTGGTGGCGACGCCGAATCTGCGTGAGGCCGCAGTGCTGGGCGGCACCACGGTGGAGGCGCTCGTGTCGCTCGACGCGCGGGTCGCGGTGGCGGACGCAATCCGGACGCGTGGGGCCCGCTGGGTGGTCGTGAAGGGAGGCCACCTCACCGACTCGGCGGATGACGTCGTGGTCGGCCCCGAAGGGGTCACGGTGCTGCCCGGCGCACGGGTGGCAACCGGCAACGACCACGGCACCGGCTGCTCGTTGTCGGCGGCGATCGCGGCCCGACTCGCCCAAGGCGACGAGGTGCTCGACGCCATCACCGCGGCCAAGGCGTTCGTGCACCGGGCGCTCGCCGGGAGTGCAGGCTGGCGCCTTGGTGCCGGGCACGGCCCGGTCGACCATTTCGGGTGGTCGGCCCGGCCGTAGGCTGGACGGGCCATGACCGTGCACGACACCGACACCCGGCTCGCCGAGCCGGCGGAATCGGCGCCGCTGCGGCCGCCCACTCCGGGCGGCTTCTCCATCAGGCCGGCCATGGTCGTGCTCGGGCTGGCGGTGCTGATCGTGGCCGCCTTCGTCACCTTGGGCATCCTCTCCTCGCACTCCCCCGCCCCGTTGAAGACGGCAGGCACGCCGAGCGCCGTGCCGGGGAGCACGCTCCGGGCCGAGCCGGCGGCCGTCGCGTTGCGGCCGATCGTCGGCTCGGGTGAGCCTCCCTCGAACATCATCAACGCCGTGACGGTGCCGGTCGAGTCGGTCCGGATCTCGCACCAGAACAATGCGGCGGGTGCCGGGCAGTTCGACGCAGAGGTGACGCTGCGCTCGGGGGCCTCGCAAGGCGCGCTGCTGGCGTTCTTCGCGGCGGCCATGCACCAGCAGGGCTGGCAGGTCTTCGACAAGGGGGCGGCGGCGAACAACCCCGGCGCGCTGGAGGTGCTCGGCAAGCTGGCCGGCACGGACGGCTACTACTGGGAGCTGGGCGTGACGATCTCGCCGACGACCTTCGGCCATGGTGCGTCGGTGAGGGGCGAGACGGATTTCACCGTCCGGCTCCTCCAGCAGAACGACGACCAGAGCTGACGCTGACGCCGACGCCGACGCCGAGTTGAGGGCGGCTCGCGTTCAGGCCGCGACCGGAGCGGCTGCGACCTCGTCCTCCGTACCGCCCGTTGGCAGGAGCTCGAGGTCCTCGGGCTTGGGCGTCAACAGGTAGGCCCAGACGAAGAAGTTGATCGGGTACAGCAGGTAGCCGACGCGCGGGTTGGGCGCGAGCAGGATTAGTGCGCACATGACGACGCCGGTGATGTCGCACACCTGCGCCACCGTGTTCGGTCTGTGCTTGAACAAATACCGGGCGAGGACCAGGACCAGGACGAAGCCGACCGAAACCGGGAGTATGCGGCTCAAGGCGGGGAACGCCAGGACGAGCTCGTGACCCGGCAACGCGCTGGCCGCGGTCGAGGGGATGGCGCTGAGGCCCAACGGGAAGAGCACGACGTCGTCGATGAGCGCGATCGGGCCGCGCAGGGCGAACGGGAAGATCGTGGGGATCGCGACGACGAGCAGACCCGCCAGCATTGAGAGCGGCTTGCGCTCACCCTGGCGGTTCCGGGCGGCGAACAGCGCCAGCAGCGCCAGCGGCCATGCGGTGAACTTCATGGCCGACGCGATGCCGAGCACGACCCCGGACGCGAACGGCTGGCGCCGTTGCGCCAGCACCATTGCGAGCAGCAGGAACGCCGCCACCGGGATGTCGTCGCCCCCCGTGGCCAGCGGCAATGAGGCGAGGGGCAGGATGAGGAGGGCCTGGAGCGCGCGGAATTTGCGGCGCCCGCTCGCACGGCACAGGCACAGCGCGACCGCGGCGGCCGTGAGCGTCGTCACGCAGAAGAAGATGCGCGCGTCACTGAGGCCGTTGTTGGGCCAGATGTCGCTCGGGATCCCCAGCACCGCCATGAGCGGCAGGTACGGCAGGAAGCCGGGGGTGTCCGGCTCGCCGGGTGCGTGGTACTTGACCGGGTGGTGGCCGTGGGGGGGCACGATCTTGCGGTACGGGTCGTGGCCCTTCACGAGGTCCTGGCCGCCGACCTCGACCGTTTGAACCTCGGGCTGCAGGTGTGAGCCCGCCACGCCGTCGAAGCGCCACAGAACCTCCAACCCGAGCGGCATGGCGAGCGAGCCGGCGAACACGCAGACGGCGACCCCGATGCGGGCGCCCCAGACCCGGCGGTACTGGAGAGTCGTCAGGCGATGGCCGGGTTGCCGGCCGCGGGCGCGCCGCAGCCACAGGCCGAGGCCGAGAGAGGCCACGGCGCCGAAGGCGAAGGGTGCCAGCGCCATGCGCCCCCACACCTGGTAGAGGCCGTTGGTCGACGTGTAGATCGTGACCAGCGCGAAGAGCGCACTGAGGGCGTAGAGCCATGCGTCGCCGTTGACCGGCGAGATCCGCCGCACCCGCTCGAACGCGAGCCGCGCCACGGCGATACAGCGGTTGCCCCAGTCGCTGATGGTCAGAACGGTCGTCGACATGGCGTCTCGAAATCCTCGCGCAGAGGCCTTGGCGCAGCGGAACCTGCATTGGATCTTAGAGGTGCAGGTGCGCCTGATAGAACGCCAATTCCGCCTCGAGGCATGCGGTCAGCGTGTCCGCCCGGCGGAAGCCGTGGCCCTCCCCCTCGAAGAACCGCAGGTCACACGGGATCCCGGCCGCGACCAGAGCGTCCCGCATGCGCTCGGCCTGCGCCGGCGGCACCACCGCGTCTTCGGTGCCCTGCAGGAGGAGCACGGCCCCGGTCATGGTGGCGGCCCGGCTCACGGGCGAACGCTCGACGAAGAGGTCGTGCGCTTCGGGGAGCGGCCCGATCAGGCGGTCGTTGTAGTGGGCCTCGAAGTCATGGGTGGTGGCGGCCAGGCTGAGCAGGTCGGTCACCGCGTAGAGGGCCGTGCACGCCTTGAAGCCCTCCCCCGCCGCCAGTGCGTTCAGCGCGGTCATGCCGCCGGCGCTGCCGCCGCGCACCGCCATGGAGCCGGGGTCGACGTCGCCGCGGTCGGCAAGGTGGCGGGCCGCATCGAGGCAGTCCTCCGCGTCCGCCACGCCCCACTGACCCCAGAGCGCGCACCGGTAGGCGCGGCCGTAGCCGGTGCTCCCCGCGTAGTCCACGCACCCGACCGCGAAGCCGCGGGTCGTGAAGAATTGCAGGGTCAGGTCGAGGCCGGACTGGCAGGCCGAGGTCGGGCCCGAGTGGCACCAGATGATGAGCGGAGGCGGTCTGTCCTCGGGCGGCGCCTCGGTGGCGGTGTCGGGCTGGGACCGGTACAGCGTCCCGTACACCGGGCGTCCGCTGCGGCCGGTCACCCTGAAGGGCTCACCGTGGGCGAGATCCGCTGACCGGAGCGCCGCGGCGAATCCTGGTGCGGGGCGCAGGGGCTTCGGTTGCTCGTTCGGGCCGATCACCCACACGTTCGTGGGTGCGTCCGGGGTGCTGCCGATCAGGGCGAACCCGTCACCGTGGCTGCAGAGGGCGGTGATGGAGACGCAGGGCTGCGTGATCGTTTCGGGTTCGGCTCCCTCTCGCAGGCGCACCACGGCGTCGCGGCCGGCCGAGGTCTGGCGCGCCACGACGGTTCCGTCGGGCAACTCGGCGAACGTGTTCTGGCCCAGGACCCAATCGGGTCCGTGGAATTCGGCCGCCGCGTCGGTGAGCGGCTCGGGTGCCGCGGCGGCGTCGGGCGTGCCCGGATGGACGTAGGGCTGCCACCACCCCCGCCTGTCCGAGACGAAGCGCAGGCTGCCGTCGCGCTGCCACGCCGGTTGCCCGATCGACTCCTCGGCCCCGCCGGCCGCGACCCAGGGCGTTCCCGCCGCCACGAGCGCGTCGTCGTCCGGATCGGAAGAACCGGCCCGGCCGAGTCCGACGACGACGAGCGACGAGGCGTCCCACTGCATGTTCGGGTGCTCCCACACCACGACCGCGAGCCGCGCCGCCGTGGCGTCCACGCGGGGAGCGCCGAAGAAGTCGTGCCCGTCGAGGAGGGTCGACTCGGACGGGTGCGTGCCGAACGTGGAGAGGACGACGATGCTCCGCCGCGGGGGTCGCCCGTCGTCACGGTGGGCCTCGCGAACGGCCACCACCCAGCGCCCGTCCTTCGTGGCGCTGAGCCCGCCGTGGCGGTAGGCCGGCCCCTCGGGCGCCGGGGGCGGCGAGAGCGGCCGCGGCGGCGCGCTCCCGGGTGCGGCAGGCGGGCCGTTGCACAGCCAGACCCGTTGATCCGTCTGATCCACGTAGGCGAACGTGCCCGGGGGCCCGCCGGGGACGAGGCACACCGCCCCGCCGCCGTACTCGTGCACCCGGCTCCTGATGCTCACGCCCGCCGGCGAATGGTCCCGCGGGCCCGCCGCGCCCGCCCGCACGAGCACCACGCGGCCGTTCTCCTCGGGCCGTGACTCGAGCCAGTAGAGCGCGGCGCCGTCCGAGCACAGCTCGGCCAGCGACACCTTTCCGCGGGCGACCTCGTCCGCGGTCAGAGGGGACGGCCAACGCGCGTAGTCTCCAGTCGTGAGCACTACCGTGCGAACGTACCCGGCGGAGACCCGCGCGCCGGAGAATGCCGCCGATGGCCTCTACAGTGATCCGGTGCGCTTCCCGGCATATGTGCTGTCGAAGTCGGGGGAGGTGATCCGGGCCGCGGTCGTCGATCTCACCGAAGACGACCTCCCCCCGGGTGACGTCCTGATCCGCGTCGAGTGGACGGCCATCAACTTCAAGGACGCCATGGTCACACGACCGGGCAACCGGGTGGCCCGGAAGTTCCCCCTCGTGCCCGGCGTCGAATTGACCGGCATCGTGGAGGAGAGCTCGAGCCCCGAGTTCAGCGCCGGCCAGCGCGTCCTCGTCCAGGGCTACGACCTGGGTGTGGCGCACCACGGAGGGTTCGCCGCGTACGCCCGGGTGCCGGCCGACTGGGTGGTCCCGCTCCCCGAGCGACTGAGCTGCCGCAGCGCCGCCGTCATCGGGCTGGCCGGCCTGACCGCGCTGCTCTCGTTGCGCCGGCTGCGCCAGCACGGGACCACGGTCGACGACGGCCCGGTCCTGGTGACGGGCGCATCCGGCGGCGTCGGCAGCGCGGCGGTGGCCCTGCTGGCCAAAGCCGGCTTCGAAGTCGTCGCGTCCTCCGGCAAGACGGCGGAGCATGACTACCTGAAGGAGCTCGGTGCCGCACAGGTGGTGGGCCGCGAGTTCACCGAGGACGACGGCCGCACCCTCGGGCCGCAGCTGTGGGGCGGCGTCGTCGACTGCGTCGGCGGCATGGCGCTGGCCGAGGCGCTGCGGACGGTGCGCTACGGCGGAGCCGTAGCGGCCAGCGGACTGACCGGTGGCAACGCCCTCTCGACGACGGTGTACCCGTTCATCGTGCGCGGCGTGGCCCTGCTCGGGATCGACACCGTCGCGACGCCGATCGAGGAACGCCGCGAGCTCTGGAGCGAGATGGCCGACGCATTCCCGCTCGGCCACTACGAGGACATGGTCAACGAGGAGATCGGTCTCGACGGCCTGACGGCGGCCCTGGGTCGCGTCCTCGATGCCGCCGTGCGCGGCCGCATCCTGGTGGCGCCGGGTCGCTAGGACGTCTTGTAGACGGGCGACACCCTGATCGTCCCGTTGTTGCACGGGGCGATGGCCAAGGCGAAGTAGCCCGAGGACGCAATCGCGCCCGGCATGGTCGTCGTTGCCTGCTCGGACGTGGGGCAGCTGGTCTGGCCCCCTACCGGCACGTCGGAGAACTGGTAGGCGAACTGAGCCGTCGACGACGGGGCGATCGTCACCGACGTGGGGGGCGCGCCCGACTGCGGCGTGACGCTGACGGTCAGGCCGTTCACCATCGTGACGGTGAGGGGGGCGCCGCTGCCCGAGTACAGGGCCATCGTCGGGTAGCCGTCGACGGTGCAGGGCGTGGGCCCGGTGTTCGTGACCGTCACCACGCCCGTGATCGTCCCGGCCGCACCCTGTGACTGCCCGGCCGCGGCCGAGATGTGGCCGCACGGGGATGCGGCGGCCGTCGAGCTCGTCGTGGAGGCGCTGCTCGTCGAGGAGGTCGTGGAGGACGAGCTCGTGGTGGCGCGGTGGTGCGTGGTCGTCGTCGTCGAATGCTTCGGGCTCGGGCTGCTACTGCACGCCGCGAGGCAGAGGCCGGCGCCCGCCAGTAAGGCGAGCACCCAACGGGGTCGGATCACCCCTCGAAGTCTTCCGGCCGCACCGAGTCGAGGAACTGGCGGAACTGCCCCACCAGCTCGTCGGGGGTCTCTTCCTCCTCGTCGTCCGCGTCGAGCGTCAGGATGATCCCCTCGGATTCCATCAGCTCGTCGGACACGAAGATCGGCGACTCCGTCCGCACCGCCACCGCAACGGCGTCGGAGGGCCGGCTGGACACGATGGTCCGCTCGTTGGCGCGCAGGAGGTGGAGCTCTGCGAAGTAGGTGGACGCACGCAGTTCGGTGATGATCACACGCTCGACGGTGATGTCCAAGGAGCCGAGCATGTCCCGCATCAGGTCGTGCGTCAGGGGACGCGGCATGGTCACGCCCTGCAACGCGTAGGCGATGGCCGTCGCCTCGGGGCTCCCGATGAAGATCGGGAGCGTGCGCGCGTCGCCCTCAGTCTCTTGAAGCAGGAGCACGGGCGTGTTCGACTGCAGATCGACCCGGACCGCACGAAGGAGCACACGGACCACGTACAGAAATGTAGCGCCGGATCCCGGCCTTGCGTCACCCCCCCAAGTGCTGCCGCAGGGCCTGGCGGAGCAACGAGGCTCGCATCGACTGGCCCAGGGCCGCCAGCTGGTCCGCCCCCTCGACGGCCCGCTGGCGTGATTCGGGGTTCCGCTGGCGCAGCAGCGGGATGATGACCTGCTCGATCAGGCCGATCTCGCGGTCGGCCGCGTTACGGTACAGCCGCAGATGGCGTGGCTCGATCCCGAAGCCGCGAAAGGCCGCGGCCAGGTTGGCCACCGCCAGGGCCTCCTCGTCGTAGGTCTGCAGGCCCGCGACGAGCATGGAGCAGATCAGCCCGTAGCTCTCGAGACCCTCCAGCTCCTCGGCGGAGAGCCCGGACGCGGCACAGACCTCTTGGGCCGTCAGGCTGGCGCCGGTTGCCATCCCGCTCGTGGCCGCGGCTGCAGGCGCCGGCGCGCCGGTGCCCCTCGACGCTGGGGGCCGGGCCGGAGGCTCTGCGGGCGCGGGCGGGGGCGGGGGCGGGGAGGCAGCCCGCGACTTGCCCGCGCGCGAGGGGGCATCGTCGGCCTCGGCCGCTGCGGGTGCCGACTTGCTGGCGTGCTTGGGCTCCGTTCGCCGCGCTGCGCTGGCGACGGCGTCCGTGTTCTCGCCTGCGGGCGTGTCCGGGGCGGCGCCGGATGCGACCGCCTCCTCCCCCACGACCTGCAACCCGCGCCGAACCTGCGCCGCCTCCGGCATGAGGGCGGCGCGGCGCGACGCATCGGCCAGGATGCGCGCCATCGCCTCTTCGTCGGCCTTCGTCGGTTGTTCGTCCTCGGCGGCACCGAGGGAGGCCGCCGCGTGCGACGTGGGGCCCGCCGGGCCGGTCGGCTTCCCGTTGGCGCCCCGCGGCGGGCCATCGTCGAGGTCGCCGTCGGCCAGGCGGTCGCGGATCACCTTCAGCGGCAAGAAGTGCTCCCGCTGCTGGCGCAGCACCCACCGCAGGCGCTCGACGTCGGGTTCGAAGAACTTGCGGTAGCCCGACGGGGAACGCTCGGGGTTGACCAGTCCCTGGCTCTCGAGGAAGCGGATCTTCGAGATCGTGACGTCGGGGAACTCTTCTCGCAGGAGCGTGAGGACGTCACCGATGGAGAGGTACGTACGGCTGCTCACTCGTTGCCGGCCACCAGGTAGACGAGCTTGAACTTGCCGATCTGCAGCTCGTCGCCGGGTGCGAGCTGCACCTCGTCGATCCGCTCCCTGTTGACGTACGTGCCGTTCAGCGAGCCCACGTCGCGCACCACGTAGCTCCCACCGTCCTTGGGCACGATCTCGACGTGACGCCGGGACACCGTGATGTCATCGAGGAAGATGTCGCTCTCGGGGTGGCGCCCGGCCCGGACCACCTGGTCGCCCAGAAGGTAGCGGGCTCCGATGTTGGGGCCCCGGGTCACCACGAGCACGCCCGCCCCGTGGGGCACCTCCACCTGTTCGACATCGAGGCGGACCTCACCCGACTCCGGGTCGTCGCCCGGGCGGAGCGTGATGGTGGCATCGTCGCCCTCTGCGAGCAGCGCGTGCCCACACGAGGAACAGAAGTTGACGCCCTCGGGGTTGCGATGCCCGCAGTTGTTACAGAACACGGCGTCCACGGTACTCCAACCCCCGCCCGGGTTCTCCGGACGACACGGCCTGCCCGAACACGGGTCAGTCCGCCGTCAGGTCACCGTACGCGGCGGCGTCCAGCAGCCCCGCGAGGTCCGCATCGGAGGCGAGCTCGACCTCGCAGATCCAACCCTCGCCGTAGGGGTCCTGATTGATCCGCTCGGGGTTCGCGCTCAGCGCGTCGTTCACCGCGGCCACGGTTCCGGACACCGGCGCATAGATCTCCGACACCGATTTCGTCGACTCCACCTCTCCGAACTGTCCGCCCTTCTCCACCGCGCTGCCGACCGACGGCAGGTCGACGAAGACGATGTCGCCCAACGCATCTTGCGCGTAGGCCGTGATGCCGATGCGAGCGCGCGTACCCTCAACGCGCACCCACTCGTGTTCGGGCGAGTACCGAAGGTCGTCGGGGACGTTCATGAGGGGCGACCATACCGGACCCGCTCCTCACTCGCCGCCGCTGTCCCGTCCCGTGGTGGGTGTCGTGGTCCGGTGGATGCAGCCGTGTCAGCTGTCGGACAAGGCGGTGATGCGCTCGACGTAGGCCGTCGCGAGCGCGACCGAGCCCGGCAGGTCGATCCCCTCGGCCCACACGTGGGTGACGGGATCCTCGGGGTCGGGGACCACGAGGGCCCACCCGTCGTCGGCCCGGACCTTGATGCCGTCCACCAGCACCAGGTCCGCTCCCTGCTCAGCGAGCTGCTCCATCAGGCTCCGCATGATCAGGCCCTTCTGCTCGAGGGGTGTCACCACCTCCTCGTGGACGATCGGCATGGCCGGCATGCCGTCGACCAGCTCCTCGAGGGAGCTCGACCCCCGGCCGAGCAGCGAAAGGAGGCGCGCCAATGCGGCCGCGCCGTCGAAGGCCGGCAGGAAGGAGGGGAACACGTAGCCGCCGCGACGGTCCGACGCGAACGAGACACCACCCGATGCGGCCAGCTCGAGCAAGCCCGACGCGGAGAGGGGCGCCGGCGCGACCTCGATGCCGCGTTCCGCGCAGTAGCGCAACGTCGCGCCGCTCGCCGTGACCGGCAGCGCGACCTTGTGCATGTCGCCCGCCTCGGCGCCGAGTCCGATGAACGCCATGATCGCCTCGTCGTCGGTCAGCACGCGGCCGCGACCGTCGATGAGCGTGAGGCGCTCCCCAGCCGGGTCGATGACCGCACCGAGGTCCGCGCCGGACCCGCGTACCGCCTCGGCGACGCGCGCTTCGCTCACCACGCGGTCGATGGCGATGACTCCTGGCGTCTGCGCGTAGGGATTGATGCTGAGCACGTCGGCCCCGACCTTCGACAGCAGGTTGGGCATGACGAAGCTGGCAGCGCCGTAGGAGAGATCGAGCACGAGCTTGACGTGACGGTCGTCCTCGCGGCGCAGGCCGAACGCCTGCACCAGATCGCCCGTGTAGTGCTCGACGACGCGGGGCGAGAAGTCGATGTCGCCGATCTCACCCGCCGTGACCCGTCGGAACTCCTCCCGGTGGAACATGCGCTCGACGCGCCGCTGGTCCGTCTCGGAGAGGTCGATGCCGCGGTCGTCGAAGAACCGGATCACCACCGACTGCGGGTCCTCGGGGCTGAGGCGCACGGTCAGGCCGCCTCGGGTCCCCCGGGCCCGGACCTGGTGGCTCGTCACCGGGACCGTGGCCAGCTCGAGGTCCGCCACGTTGACGCCCACGGCGTTGCACCCGACCATCAGGGCGCGCTTGAGCACCCGGGCCGCCCGGCTGGTGTCCCTCGACGCCGTGATGGAGGAGCCCTTCTCGAAGCCGGACGCCCACGCCTTGGCCAGGCGCACCGCGAGCTCGGGGCTCACGTCGACGTTGGCGATGCCCGTGACGCCCTCGCGGCCGAAGAGGGTGCGCGCGCCGCCGGACTCCCACACGATGGAGGCGTTCACCTGCGCGCCGGCCTCGACCACCTTGGAGGGATAGACCTTCACGTCGCTGCGCACCTCGGCGTGGGCGCCGACCAGACAGCCCTCGCCGAGCACCGCGCCGGGTTCGATGCGCGCACCGACCCGCAGGTCGCACGAGCGCCCGATCACCGCACCCTCCACCCGCGCGCCGGGGCCGAGGTAGGAGTTCTCGCCGATCACGGAGCGCTGCACCTCCGCCCGCTCCCCGACGCGCACGTTCGCGCCGAGTGTGGTGTACGCGCCCACCACGGCGTTGCCGTCCACCGTGCAGTTCTCGGCGATGTAGGTGGGCGAGTCGAGCCGGGCCGTCGGGTCGATCGTCGACCCTTTCCCGACCCAGATGCCGGGACGCAACTCGAAACCGGAGATCTCGACGTCGACCTTGCCGTCGAGGATGTCCTCGTGCGCCTTCAGATAGGCGGCCGTGGTCCCGACGTCCTCCCAGTAGCCGTCGGCGACGTAGCCGTACAGCGGCCGGCCGTCCTCGAGCGCCGCGGGGAACACCTCGCCGGAGAAATCGACCGGGCGGCCCTCGGGGATCCGCTCGAAGATCTCGGGCTCGAGCACGTAGATCCCGGTGTTGATGGTGTCGCTGAACACCTGCCCCCAGCCGGGCTTCTCCAAGAAGCGCTCGATACTGCCGTCCTCCCGGGTGATGACGATGCCGAACTCGAGCGGGTTCTCGACCGCGCTGAGCGCGATGGTGGCCAGCGCATCGTTCTTCTCGTGGAACGCGATGACCTCGCTCAGGTCGATGTCGGTCAGCACGTCCCCGGAGATCACGATGAAGCGCTCGGTCAGCTGCTCCTTCGCGTTGCCCACCGAGCCGGCCGTGCCGAGCGGGGACTCCTCGGTGGCGTACGCCATGCGGACGCCGAGCTCGCTGCCGTCGCCGAAGTAGCTGCGGATGGCGTTCGGCAGGAACGCGACCGTGACCACGATGTCGGTGATGCCGTGGCGCCGCAGCAGCGACACGATGTGCTCCATCATCGGACGGCCGACGAGCGGCAACATCGGCTTCGGCAGGTTCGACGTCTGCGGGCGCAGGCGGGTGCCCTCGCCGCCGGCCATGATGACGGCCTTCACGCCGGGGTGCTCCCGTTGACCGGTCCCGCCTGTCCCGCCGGTTCCACCTGTCTCGCCGCCCGGCCCTCGCGCAGCGCCTTGCGGGCGGGGGCGATGTAGCTCCAGGCGGCGATCCACGCCAGCACGAGGCCGATCACGCCGGTGACGTAGGCGATCACGGTGACCGGGGCCTGCCAGCCGGCGCCGCCATAGGCGAGAAGGAACGTCGGGTACGCGAACATCAGCCCGAATGTGCCCGCCTTGCCGATCCACAACACATCGATGCGCGCCGCGCCCAGCGACGCGAGCAGCACGACCATGACGGAGACCAGGACCTCACGCGCGATCGTGGCGATGCCGAACCACAACGGGACGGCGCCGTACGCCATCACCGAGATCACCGCCGTCCCCACCAGCAGCCGGTCGGCGGTCGGGTCGAGCACCTTGCCGAGCGTCGACACCTGGTGGTAGCGCCGGGCCACGTAGCCGTCGATCCAGTCAGTCGCGCCGAGGGCGGCCAACAGGACGGCGGCTGCCGTCTGCTCGTGCTTCCCGAAGAGCAGCCACAGGAAGAGCGGGAGGCACGCCAGGCGCACCAGGGTGATGAGATTGGGAACGGTCAGGACCCGGTCCAGGCCCTCCTCCTCGGCCGGGGCTGTGGTCGCGCCCTCCACGACGTGCCGGGCGAGATCCCGCACGCCGTCGAGATCGTCCACGTCCTCCACACCGGCCACGCGCTGAGTCTACGAAAGCCGAGGCCCTGCACCGGTCCTGGCCCCCGTGTGCCAGAGTGGCACGATGCCTCGATTCGAAGCGTTCCGCGGTCTTCGGTACCAGCCGGAGGCGGCGCCCCTGGCCCAGGTCATCGCCCCGCCCTACGACGTGATCTCGGCGACCGATCGCGTGCACCTCGCCTCGCGCCACCAGGCCAACGCTGTCCTCGTCGAGCTGCCCGAGGCGGACCTCTCCGGTGGCCGGGACCGCTATGCCGTCGCCACCGACCTCTTCTACCGCTGGCTCAACGACGGCATCCTCGCCGCCGACCCCGAGCCGTGCCTCTACCCCTACCGCATGACGGACACGGAGGGCCGCGCCACCACCGGTGTCATCGGTCTGCTGGGTCTCGCCGATCCCGGTGAGGAGAGCGACATCCTCCCCCACGAGCAGACGCTGCCCAAGCCCAAGAGCGACCGCCTGGACCTGCTGCGGGCGACGCGGGCGAACCTCTCGCCCATCTGGGGCCTCTCCATGGCCGACGGCGTCACCGCGACGTTCGACCCCACCGACGACGATCCCGTCGGGGACGCGTACGACGACGACGGGGTGCGCCACCAAATCTGGGTCCTGAGCGACGCCGACGCCATCGCCGCGGTCACCGCGGCGATCTCGCGGGCGCCCGTCGTCCTCGCGGACGGCCACCACCGCTACGCCACCGCGCAGACGTACCAGGCAGAGGCGCGCGCGGCCAACGGCAACACACCGGGCCCCCACGACCTCGTGCTCGCGCTCGTCGTCGAGCTCTCCGAGGACCAGCTGACCGTCGGTGCCATCCACCGCACCATCAGCGGCCTGCCGCCGGACTTCGACCTCGTCGGTGCGCTCGGCCAGTGGTTCGACCTGGTGCGCGCGGGTGCGGCGGACGAACGCACGCTCACCGCCTTGGCCGACTCCAGTTCGCTGGCGTTCGTGACGGGCGGCCAGGCCTTCCTCCTGCTCCCCCACGCCGACCTCGTGGAACAGGAGGGCAACGACCTCGACTCCAACCTCGTGGCCACGGTCCTCGCCGGCCTGCCGCCGCACGAGGTCATGCACCGCCACAGCGTCACCGAGGCCCTCGAGGCGCTCTCCGGGGGCGAGGGCCAGGCGGCCTTCCTGCTGCGGCCGGCCACGGTCAAGCAGATCGAGAACTGGGCGAACGACCGCCGCCGGATGCCCCCCAAGACCACGTACTTCAGCCCGAAGCCGCGTACGGGCGTGGTCTTCCGCTCCCTCGACATCTCCTGAGTCCGAGTCAAACGGCGGCCGCGCTCCGGTCCCGTGGCACGCGGGTCCGTCTGGCCCGCACGAGCAGGTCGCGTTGCGCCGGCGGTGCAGGATCACGGCCCCCGTATGCGCTGGCCTCGACCTCCCGGGCCAGTTCCGCCCACGTCCGCGACTCCGGCGCGGTGAGCCGGTCGAGCGATCGCGCGTACTCCGGCAGCGTCTCGCTGGGTTCGCGCGGCCGGCCGGCGCGCCCGCCCGCCAGTTCCACGTAGCGGGTGACCCGGGCGGCCCACGAGGGGGGACGTCGTCGCCGGAGCCGCACGACGAGGACGAGCGCGGCGGTGCCGAGTCCGACGGCCGCGACGGGCACCCACGGCACGCGTCGGAGGTCGGACGCAACCTCGCGTAATGCGGTGGCACCCGGGCTCGGCGGCGTCGACGGCACGACCGCGGTCGGGTCGAAGCTCTGCCACCCGTAGCCCGGGAACCAGACCTGGACCCAGGCGTGTGCGTCGTTCGCGTGGACCTGGTAGAGGTCCGTGATCGGGTCGAAGCCGCCCGGGACGTAGCCGACCGCTTCGCGGGCGGGGATGCCGAGGGACCGCAACATCACGGCCAGCGACGTCGAGATCTGCTCGCAGAAGCCGACACGATTGCCGAAGAGGAATTCGGTGACCGAGTCGGCTCCCCGCGGCAGAGGTGGGATGTCGATGGAATAGCGCGTGTGCCGGCCCATCCAGGTGAGCAGTGACGCCACCTTGTCGTAGGTCGTCGCATCGCCGGCCGTGATCGAGCGAGCCAGGGCGTGGACCCTCGGGTACGGATGCGGAAGCTGCAGGTCCGTTTGTCGTGTCGCCGCCAGGAGCGTCTCACCGCTCTTGTCCGCGCGGAGCTGCGCGGCGGTGGGGGTGTCCACGACAGATTCCACGGAATAGATGGAACCGCTGCCCAGGCCGATCGGAGAGACGATGGTGCCGTCCTCGGCGACGAAAACCCTGGAGGAGGGGAACCACAGCTCCGACGCGCTCTCCGCGTGGAACACGAGGTCGGCGGTCGTTCCGGCGACGTAGAAGGTCTGGAGGTCGGGCTCGCCGGAGAGCGACGCGCCGACGTCGGGGGGGAGCACGAAGGGCAAGGTCTGCTCCAGCGGCTTCGACCTCGGGCCCGTCTCGACCCAACTCTCCCCCTGCCACGTGTTGAACGTCTCTCCGACCCAGTAGGAAGGGCGGTTGGCGCGCACCTGCATGACGAGCTGGTCCCCGAGCTGTCCGCGCAGTGCGGTGTCGAGCGACTTCGCGAACCCGAGATAGCCGCCGACCCGGGTGGTCCCCGACACGCTCCCCGCATGCGCCAGCTGCGCAGGCGCCCCGGAGTCGCCGGCCAAGGCGCCCGGCACCCCCACCGAACCGCCGAGGCCCGCTCGCGCCAGGAAGGCGACCCGGACCGACACGACCGGTGCGGGCAGCACGAGGAAGACGGCGGCCGCGGCCGCGCTCAATGCTCCCAGGGCGCACAGCATGCTCGGCACCGACATCCGGCCGCCCCCGCTCGCCGACGTCCACATCTCCGTCAGGGCCCAGAGGCAGAAACCCGCCCAGCCCGCGACGTAGAGGCCGAAGCCGAGGTCGATCGCCTGGGAGCCCCCGACCGCGACCAGACCGGCCGACGCGGCGAGTGAGAAGAGTAGGTCCCGCCGCGCCGGCACGTGGAACGAGTGCAGCACCAACACCGAGATCAGGAGGAGCGTCAGGGGGTCCTCGATCTGCGCGAAGTCCGCGCGCGGCGCGGTCAGGGAGTGGAAGAACCACACCGATGCCGCGATGGCCCCGGCCGCCACCACGACCTTGACCCAGCCCGGCGGGCGGACGCGTGTCCGGTGTGAGAACACCGTCCCGGCCGCGACGAGCGTGGCGGCCACCGACGCCGTCGTCGTGGACACCTCGTCCAACGACGCACATGCGGCGATCGCCACGACGACAGCTCCCAGACATGCGGCACGAAGCCTGACCGAGTCTTCGGGGATCCCGGCCCGGTTGGCCCTCCTGACCGCTTCGACCAGGCTCACGGCGCCGAGGGCACGATGGTGCCGCGGCTCACCGCCAGCGCCATCCGGCGGCCTGCCTGGCGCCGGCCCCGGACCTCCTCGGCGACGACGCCCGATTCCTCGAGCGTCTGCAGAAGAACGGAGGCACCGACGTCGAGGAGCTCGAGGACCGTGGCCAGGGCGCGTCCGGCGGCCGCTTCGGCCTCCTCGGGATCCGGCGGGAGGTCGACGATCACCGTCACCGCCTGCGCCGAGGGGCGCTCCAGCTCCTTGACCATCAGTGCGCCGGCATGCGCTGTCAGCCGCCAGTGCACCCGGCGGCGGGCGTCGCCTGGCACGTAGGGCCGCGCGCCCCGCGGAAACCCGGCCTCCACGTGCGGGTGGATCACGATGGCACCCTCCTGCTCGCGACGAGTGGGGCGCGTTGCTTCGGGCCGGCCCCGGCGCGGGGCCACATACAGCGCATGGGGAAGGGGGACGGTGACCCGGCGTCCCCACCACTGCAGCGCGAACGGCGCCGCCGAGGCCACCTCGAAGGTCAGCGCACGGTGCACGCCACGGGCCGGAGAGGTGATCCTGACGATGTCGTCGTGCGCCGTTCTCTTCGCCGGTCCGATGAACGCCTCGTCACCCGGCGGATGGAGCGGTCGGACGCGCAGCCGGCTCGAGGCGACGACATGCACCTCCATCGGAAGCCCGGCGACGCCGTCGGTCGGGGCGTCGCGGATAACGACCCGGGCCCGTCCTGCGACCACCGCGGGTCCCACGACACCGACCAGCAGGGTCCCGAAGACGAGGTCGCCCACGAACTGGACCCAGCCGGCACCTCCGTTGTGCGCGACGAACCAGAAGAGGGTGACGACCGCCGCGGCGACAGCGATGGGTGCGCGGGGTCTGACGGGCCGGGGCCAGGCGCTCACGGACGCGGTGCAGGTGTCGCTTCGAGCAGCGTCCGCACGACGGCCGTCGCATGGTCCATGCCGCCCTCCCCTTCCCCTGTCTGTATGCGATGGGCCAGACAGGCGACGGCCATGGCCTTGACGTCGTCGGGCACGACATAGTCCCTCGATGCGAGCACGGCGTGCGCCTGCGCGGTGCGGAGCAACCAGATGGAGGCGCGCGGGCTGGCCCCGAGGAGAACGCCTGACGCACGACGGCTCGCGCGGCAGATCTCCACCGCGTAGTCGACGACCGATCGTTCGACCGGCAGTGACTCCGCCGCGCGCTGCGCGCGGAGCCATTCCTGGTGCGTGCAGACGGGTCCGAGATCCGCCAGGGCGTACGTGCCGCCCGCATGGAGCGCCAACTCGGCCTCGTCCTCGGCGCTGGGGTAGCCGATGCTCGTGGCCACGGCGAACCGGTCGAGCTGGCTCTCGACAAGGGGGAACGTGCCGTGTTGGGAAAGAGGGTTCTGCGTGGCGATGACCAGATGTGGCTGTGGTAGCGGCCACGACTGGCCGTCGACCGTCACCTGCTGTTCCTCCATCGCCTCTAGGAGCGCAGCCTGCGAGCGCGGCGGCGTACGGTTCAATTCGTCCACCAGCACCACTGCCGCGAAGAGCGGGCCGGGCCGAAACTCCCAACCTGCGGTGTCGGGCGTGAAGACCGAGGTCCCTGTGATGTCCGACGGCAGGAGGTCCGGATGACCCTGGATGCGTGACAGTTCGGCTCCGAGCGACGTGGCGAGCGCCCGTGCCAACACCGTCTTGCCGACGCCGGGAACATCCTCGATGAGGAGATGACCGCCGCACAGTGCCGCGATCGCTGCGGCCGTCACCGCCTCCTTGCTCCCGAACACGACCCGTTGGAGATTTTGCACGAGCGCCTGCCCCAGGGCGATCGCCGCATCGACCTCCCGTTTCCGGACGTCGACCACGCGCGCGGCATCGTCGCGATCGGGGTTCACACACAGCAACACTAGATGCCGGCCGGACGAGCACGTAAGGTGCGGGCCGTGCACGACTCCGTGACGGTCCACATGGCTGCACCACCCGAACGTGTCTGGGAACTGGTGAGCGACGTGACCCGCATCGGCCGCTACAGCCCCGAGACCTTCGAGGCCGAGTGGATCGACGGCGCCACCGGCCCCGCGGTCGGTGCGAAGTTCCGCGGCCACGTGAAGCGCAACGAGAAAGGCCCCGTCTACTGGACGACGTGCACGGTGTCGGCCTGCGAACCGGGCAAGACCTTCGCCTTCGGCGTCGGCAACAAGCCCGACGCGCCGCTCAACGTCTGGCGCTACGACATCGTCGCGGCGGGCGACGGCTGTGACGTGACCGAGTCGTTCACCCTCGCCCCCACGTTGGGCCTGCGGCTCTACTGGGCCTGCCTCGGCTGGGCCCGCGGCAAGACCAACCGCAACGGCATGCAGAGGACGCTCGAGCGCGTGCGCGACGACGCCGAGGCCAGGCCGACCGCCGCCTAGCGAACCGAACGGGCCGCCGGGCCGGCCTCAGAACTTGAAGCGGCTCAGACCACCTGGCTCGGTACCGAGCGCCACCGTCGCCGAGCGCGGCTCGATGCGGAAGACGTGCCAGGGCGGCGGTCCCTGTGACGGTGCATTGAAAGGAGCGGTGAGCCCGGTACCGGACTCGTCGGGCTCGACGGGCCAGCCACCGTCCGCCCATGCCTTGGCGACCCGCTCGATCGTGCCCGTGTCGGTCACGAGCGAGGCATCACCCTCCACGACGACGTCGGCGTCGCGGACGGACAGGGCCATCGTGCACCGGCCGTCGCGCTCGACGTTGCGGCGCTTCCGCGTCCGGCCCGTCTGGAACCAGAACGCCCCGTCGAGCCAGATGGCTCCGACCGCCGTCACGTGGGGGCTGCCGTCCTCGTTGAGCGTGGTGAGCCACGTCGTGCGGGAGTTGTGCGCGTCCGGCGCGGGGGCCGAACCCGCCTCCAGCTTCTCGACGATGCTCGCCCAGTCGACCGGCGGAAGCCCCTCCGCCGTACCCAAGTTGATCGTCTCCATGCCCTCTCCCCTTTCCTCTGTCGGGTGCACGCCCGCCGGTCCGTCTGGCGCACTGCGGATCGCAACGGTCGTGATCCGGCGCGGCGGCGCAATCCGGCGCAGCGCCGCGACCGTATCCCTGAATGCACTCACACGTGATGAGCGTGATTGAGGAGAGGGAGAGATGAGACAAAGGACAACCCTTCGCCGCACCATCGCACGACGGGTCGCACCGATCGTGCTCGTCGCGGGCCTCGGCCTCGCCGCAGCGGCGTGCGGTTCGAGCGGCGGCAGCACGAGTGGCGGGCAACAGAACACCACGACGACGAGCCATTCCAGTGGCGGTTCGGGTGGGAGCGGCGGCGCCGGGTTCTGAGCCGGCTGCGGGTCAACTGGCTACTGCGTAGAGCTTCCAGCTGCCCGGCACGCCCTTCAAGGCATGCGCACCCCGGTCGACGAACTCGATGCCGGAACCGACCACGAGGTCTTTCACCGTGCTCGAGACGAGGACCTCGCTCGGATCGGCCAAGGAAGCGACCCGCGCGGCGATGTGCACGGCGAGGCCGCCCAGATCGTCGCCCCTCACCTCGCACTCCCCGGTGTGCAGGCCCATGCGGAGATCGATCCCGAGGCCCTCGGTGGAATTGAGGATCGCCTGCCCGCATCGGATCGCCCTGGCCGGGCCATCGAAGGAGACGACGAAGCCGTCTCCGGTCGTGTTGACCTCGCGACCCCGAAAGATCCGCAGTTGCTCGCGGACTGCTTCGTCATGACGATCCAAGAGAGTCCGCCACCGTTGATCGCCGAGCGAGGCGGCACGCTCGGTCGATCCGACGATGTCCGTGAAGAGGACCGAGGCAAGCACCCGATCGACGTCGTGCGTCGGCCTCGTGCCGGTCAAGAACTCGGCCACCTCCTCGAAGACCACATCCTGCTGGCTGAAGATCGACATGTCCTGGCCCGGCAGCTCCACGAATTTGGATCCTTCGATGTGCTCGGCCACGTAGCGCCCATGAGAAGCCGGGAGAAATGACGGATTGTCGGCGCTGAGCACGAGTGTGGGTGCACTGATGAGCGGGAGCGCCGGACGAACATCGAGGTTCCGCAGCAGATAGTCGTATTGGGCCGCGGCGGTTCGCGGCGTCACGGACGCCCGGAAGTGCCGGGCCAGGAGAGCGCGGCGGGCTGGATCCTCTGCGCCGGCCGGACTGGCCAGCGTGAGGAACTCCTCGGTCCCCCACTGGGTCCGGATGAATTCGATGACGAAATCGACCGTCTCGGGGGTGAATCCGATCGGGTAGTCGTCGGCGACCAGGTAGCGGGCGGTGGTGTTGAAGAGCACCAACGAGTCGACCCGTTCGGGGTGTGCGGCGGCATAGAGGAGGCAGATCGGACCACCGTCGACGGTCGCGAGAAGGGACGTCTGTTGCGATCCGACCGCATCGAGAACCGCGTCGATGTCCTCCGTCCACTCCTCCCACGTCGGAATGGCGCTCCGCGGCACGCCGTCCGACGCCCCCGTGCCCCGCCGATCGAGGAAGATCAGGCGGCGTAGGGACGCCAGCTGTCTGAGGAATTGGGCGGCGTCGGGATCATCCCAGGCCATTCCGACGTGACTGCCGAGGCCGATGAAGAAGAGAAGGTCAGAGGGCCCGTCGCCGAGGACCTGGTAGGCCACGTCGGCATCGCCCACGGCCACGTACTTCGTCTCGGGACGGTGCATCGGTCACAGTCTGACCCTCCGGTCGGCTCGATGCCGTTCTGAGGGAAGCCCGTCGGCACCGCCTGGTCCCGATTCGCGGGTTGCAGGTCGGACGCATCCCCTTCAGCGCGGGGCCCGTGGCAGACCGAGTCCGATCATCGCGATGATGTCGCGCTGGATCTCGTTCGTCCCGCCGCCGAAGGTGAAGATGGTCTGGCTGCGTGCCTGCCGTTCGAGCCGGCCGCGCAGGACGGCGCCCGGAGATCCTTCGACTAAGTAGCCCGCCTGTCCCACGACTTCGAGGAGTGCCCGATACACCTCGAGAGCGAGCTCGGTCCCGTACACCTTGGTGGCCGACGCGTCGGCGGGATGCAACCCCTTGTCCGAAGCCCACGCCACCTTCCAGTTGAGGAGCTTGAGCACGTCGATCTTGGCGTGCACCCTGGCCAGGGTGATCTGGACCCACTCGTGGTCGATCGCGGTGCGTCCGTCACCCAGCTCGTGCTCCTGGGCCCACCGGCGGACGTCGGACAGGCTGCGCAGTAACCCCGAGCTCGGGCAGATCGCCACCCGCTCGTGGTTGAGCTGATTCGTGATGAGCTTCCAGCCTTCGTTCTCGGTCCCCACCAGATTCTCGGCCGGCACGCGGACGTCCTCGTAGAACGTCGAACTGGTGAACTCGCCCGCCGTCGTCCGCAACGGCACCCAATGGAATCCGGGGGTCTCCACCGGCACGATGAAGACGGAGAGGCCCTTGTGTTTGGGCGCCTCGGGGTCGGTCCGTGCCGCCAGCCAGACGTAGTCGGCGTACTGGATGGCGCTGGTGAAGATCTTCTGGCCGTTGATCACGTACTCGTCGCCGTCGCGCACGGCACGCGTCTGCAGCGACGCCAGGTCGGTTCCCGCCGACGGCTCGGTGTAGCCGATGGAGAAATGCACCCTGCCGCGGAGGATGCCGGGCAGGATCCGCTCCTTCTGCTCGGCGGTGCCGAGGGCCATGAGGGTGGGACCGACGCTGTTCAGGGTCAGGAGGGGCAGCGGGACGCCGGCCCAGTGCGACTCCTCGACGAAGATCATCTGGTCGATGGCGCCCCGCGCGTGGCCGCCGTATTCGACGGGCCACCCCAGGCCCAGCCAGCCGTCCTCCCCCATGCGGCGGATGTAGCGGGTATAGGCCGGCTCCTCCCCCTCGGAGCCCTCCACCTCCTCCACCAACGCCGCGAAGTACGCCCGGAGCTCGCGCTGGAGGCTCCGTTGCTCTTCGGTGAATTCCAGGTGCATCCTCACCTCTGCTTCGACGCGCTCGAGTGGCTCCGAGCGAGAGCTCTGGCGAGATTCTCTACCGCAAGCGATCCCCGCCGGCACATCGCAGGTGCCGGGGGCCGCGCCGCGTCAGGTGCTAGTGAGGGTGGAGGACCATGAAAGGGCCGCCGTGGACCTGGACCTGCTCGATCTGTACAGCCGCGCCAGCGCCTGGGCCTTGACGAAGGTCCGCGGCGCCGCCTCGCAGCTCGATGCGCCGACGACGTGCGAGCGCTGGGACGTGCGGACCCTGATGAACCACATGCTGCTCGTCCAGCGCGCCTTCGTGGGCCATGCCCGAGGGGAGCCGTTCACCCTCTCGCTCGAGGAGGACCCCCCGGACGTTCTCGGCGACGATCCCGCGGCGGACTTCGAGCGGGCCCGGGCCGAGGCCCTCCGCGTCTTCGGCGCGCCCGGCGTCATCGAGAGGACGGGCACGAATCTGGGGAACATCTTCGGCGACCAGCTCATCCACGGGTGGGACCTGGCGGTCTCGACGGGCCAGGACCCGGCGATGCCCGACGGGCTGCCCGAAGCGGCCTTTGCGCTGATCGAGGGTGCCTTCACCGAGGAGGGGCGCCGGGGTGTGCTCAAGCCCGCCGTCGGCGTCCCTCCCGACGCCTCGACCCAGGACAGGCTCCTGGCCTATTCGGGACGCGACCCTGCATGGCGGGCGTGAGGCCGGCGACGCCGGCGACGCCGGCATGTCCCCGCCGCCCCAGGGTCGGGGCTACTCGACGGTCCAGCCCCCGGCCGAGCGCAAGAGCGCGCCGAGGTCGCCGAGGCCGCGCTTGTCCTGCGCGGCCGTGACCTGCTCGGCCATCTGCGCGCCGTACTCGGGACGCTCCACGGCGCGGAACACGCCGATCGGCGTGGGCTCGTAGGGCCCGAGGGCCAGCCGGGACAGCCGGAAGGCGAAGCCGGGGTCGGGCCGCTTCTCGTCGTGCACGAGCACCGCGTCGAGGCCGACGTCGGCCACGGACTGGATCTCGAGCTTCCCGTCGGCACGCTGCACGACGCCGCGCTCGGAGCCCTCCGGCCCGAACACGATCGGCTCGCCGTGGCGCAGCGGGATCAGCATGGAGGACCGCGCGTCCTTCGCCGTGATCTTCTCGAAGGCGCCGTCGTTGAACACGTTGCAGTTCTGCAGCACCTCGACGAAGGCCGCACCGCCGTGCTCGTGGGCCCGCCGGAAGGTCTCCTGCATGTGGGCGCGGTCCATGTCGTGGGTGCGGGCCACGAACGTCGCCTCGGCCCCCAGGGCGAGCGACACCGGGTTGAAGGGCGTGTCCAGCGAGCCGAACGGCGTCGATTTGGTGACCTTGGCCACCTCGGAGGTCGGCGAGTACTGGCCCTTGGTCAGCCCGTAGATCTGGTTGTTGAACATGATGATGTTCAACCGCACGTTGCGGCGCAGCGCGTGGATCAGGTGGTTGCCCCCGATCGACAGCGCGTCGCCGTCACCGGAGATCACCCAGACGTCGAGGTCCGGACGCGTGGAGGCCAGCCCCGTCGCGATCGCCGGGGCGCGCCCGTGGATGGAGTGCATCCCGTAGGTGTTCATGTAGTACGGGAAGCGCGCCGCGCACCCGATGCCCGAGAGGAACACGGTGTTCTCCCGGCGCACGCCGAGGTCGGGCATCAGCATCTGGACGGCGGCGAGGATGGAGTAGTCGCCGCAGCCCGGGCACCAGCGCACCTCCT
>DATAYX010000300.1:0-2367 GCA_036272355.1 Acidimicrobiales bacterium | reverse complement strand
CGAGGCCGGGGCGCCGGTCGCCTGCATCGTGGCCAAGTCGTGGGACCGCCACGTGGCCGAGGCGCTGCGCACGTCGCTCGACGAGGCGGTGGCCATGGTGGCCGACTCGGTGCGCTACCTCCGCGAGCACGACCTGCGCGTGTTCCTCGATGCGGAGCATTTCTTCGACGGCTTCCGCTGCAACCCGGAGTTCGCGCTCTCCGTCCTGTCCGCTGCCGAGGAGAACGGCGCCGAGGCGCTCGTGCTCTGCGACACCAACGGCGGCTCGCTCCCCGACGACGTGGGCGCGGCGGTCGCCGCCGTGCGTGCCCGGACCAGCGCCCAGCTCGGGATCCACTGTCACAACGACGCCGGCTGCGCCGTGGCGAACTCTTTGGTCGCCGTGCAGGCCGGCGCGACCCAGGTGCAGGGCTGCATCAACGGCTACGGCGAACGCGCCGGCAACACCGACCTCTCGGCCGCGATCCCCAACCTCTCGCTCAAGCTCAACATCCGCACCATCCCGACCGAGCGCCTCGAACTGCTGACGCCCGTCGCGCACCACATCGCGGAGCTGGTGAACATCGCGCCGAACCCCCAACAGCCCTACGTCGGCAACTCCGTGTTCGCACACAAGGGCGGCCTCCACGCCAGTGCCGTCGCCCGCAGCGCCGACCTCTACGAGCACGTCGTGCCCGACACCATCGGCAACGGCACGCGCGTCGTCGTGTCCGAGATGGCAGGTCGGTCGACCCTGGCCATGAAGGCCGCCGAGCTCGGCCTGGACCTCGACGGCGAAGTGATCGGGCGCATCCTCGACGAGCTCAAACGCCTCGAGCACGAGGGCTATCACTTCGAGGTCGCCGACGGCTCGCTCGAGCTTCTGCTGCGCCGCGCCACCGGTTGGACGGCCGATTTCTTCACCGTCGAGTCGTTCCGTGTCATCACAGATCACGACGCCCGCGAAACGGACGAGGAGACGACGTCGTCGCCCGCACCGATTGCAGGGATGACGACCGAGGCCACGGTGAAGGTGCACGTCGGCGGGGAGCGGATCGTCGCCACGGCCGAGGGCAACGGACCCGTCAACGCGCTCGACGGTGCGCTGCGGGGCGCCATCGGCCCGAAGTTCCCGGCGCTCGACCACATCCACCTCACCGACTACCGGGTCCGGGTCCTCGATACCGGCCGCGGCACCGGTGCGGTTACCCGTGTCCTGGTAGACACGACCGACGGCGAGCGGACGTGGACGACCATCGGCGTGTCCGAAAACATCATTGAGGCGAGCTGGCAGGCGCTCTACGATTCGATCGTCTTCGGGTTGCTCCACGCCGCATAGGACGCACGGGCGACCTGCAGGGCAGCACGGGACGGGAGAGGGCCGGTGAGCTTCGGGATCCGCAACACATGACCGTGTTCAGTCGCCTTGCCGCGCGGCTCGTCAAGCTGCCACCCCCGCAGACGACGAACGTCTCCGTCGAGCGCGACCTCGCCGCCAAGATGCCCGACGGCACCGTGCTCTTGGCGGACCGTTGGTATCCCACCGATGCGTCGGGCGGGTGTCCGACCGTGTTGATCCGCACACCGTACGGGCGGACGTTCATGGGCCCGCTGGGCCGTCTGTACGCGGAGCGCGGATTCCAGGTGGTGATCCAGAGTTGCCGCGGCACCTTCGGGTCCGACGGCGATCTGGTGCCGGTGCGCCACGAGCAGTCCGACGGGCACGCGACCCTCGAGTGGGTGTCGTCCCAACCCTGGTTCGACGGGCGGCTCGTCATGTGGGGTGCCAGCTACCTCGGCATGACGCAGTGGGCGATCGCAGAGGACGCACCCGACTACGTCAAGGCGCTCAACCTGCAGGTCACCGCGTCGAAGTTCCGCGACGCCATCGTCTATCCCGGCGAGTCCTTCGCACTCGAGATGGCGCTGTGCTGGCTCTACCAGATGAAGTACCAGGAATCGGGTCTCGCCACTTTCGTCCGCAAGCAACTCGGCGCGCACCGGGTCGTCTCTCAGATGGCGGACGTCTTGCCGCTGGGCAAGTGCGACACGGCGACCCTCGGGGAGATATCGCCCGCCTTCCAGGACTGGCTGGAACACAACGTCCCCGGCGACCCGTGGTGGGACGAGATCGACTTCGGCCGCCGCCTCGAAAAGGTGCCGCCGGCGAGCTTTGTCGCCGGCTGGTACGACCTGTTCCTGCCGGGTCAGATCGCCGACTACGAGGCGCTGCGCCGCGCCGGCCGCTCGGCCCGCATCACCATCGGTCCCTGGACGCACTCGAGCCCCGGCCTTTTCGGCGAGGGCGTCCGCGACGGGCTCGATTGGTTCGACAAGCAGCTGGGGGAGCGGCGCGGCAAGGTGCCGCGCGCACCGGTGCGGGTCTAT
>DATAYX010000299.1:0-5780 GCA_036272355.1 Acidimicrobiales bacterium | reverse complement strand
TCTTAGGCCCTCTCGAGCTCAGGCACCTTTTGGGTGCGACCCTTCCGCCGCAGTCTCCAGAAACCGCCCTTTCCAGTGCCGAGCTCGGCGCTGTTGCTGCTCGTGCCCAAGATGGGCGTGACGTCGCCAGAGAGGAACTGGTGCATGCCGCCGGCCAGTTTCTTACTGATGTCCGAGTTGACCGCAGACACGATGGCGGGCTGGCCCTTGTTGATCGACCTCATGACCTCCCGCGAGTACGGGAGCACCGAGACGATCTTGTTGTCCAGCACCTCCTGGACGTCGGTGATATCGATACCGATGTCCTCTTCGACCTTGTTCAGGACGACCCCGATCGACTCGCTGCTGATACGCAGCTTCTCCAGGGTGCTCAGGAACACCCGCATGTTGCGGATGCTCGGCAGGTCCAAGGTCACCATGCACAAGACGTGCGTCGAGTGGTCGAATGCCGCCAGGACGATCTCGGACAGCTGGGCCGGCGTATCGACGACGATGTAGTCGAAGTGCCGGCGCAGCGCGCCCATGACCTTGTAGACGTCCTTGGGAGCGATCATGTCCGCGTCGGCCGGGCTGAACGGCGCCGCAAGAACGGAGAACCCGAGTTCGTGGTCCTCGAGGTACTCCTCGACGTGCTCGTCGATATCGTCGTCGTCGACCGGCTCTCGTGAGAGAAGGTCCGAGATGGTGAAACGAGGCCGCAGGTGCAGCGCCGTCGAGACCTCGCCGAACTGCAGGTCGAGGTCGACCAGGCAGACGCGCTGGCCCGTCTGAGAAGCCAGGTAGCAGGCCAGGTTCGTGGCATAGAAGGTCTTGCCACACCCGCCGCTCGAAGAGGCCACGGTGAATACCTCGGCGAATTGCGGCCGCTCGGCCACCACGACCCCGTGGGCGACCACTGGGAGTGTCGGGGCAGCGCCCGACTGCGACACGTCGGCGATGTCGAAGGCCCGCTTCAGAGCCGCCGAGAGCTGACGCTTGCTCGTCGGGTACTCGACGAGCTCCACCGCACCGGTGCGCACGATGTCGCTCAAGTTCGCCTTCGGCTTCGGGCCGAGGGCCAGGACGACGGCGGGTACGGCGGACGTCGCCCGCAGGCTGGCCAGACGGGCCATGCCCGCGTGGCTGTCGAAGACCGGCCCGGCGACGAGAACGTCGAACGGTCCCTGTTCACGCACCTCGTCTTCGACGTCGATGACGTTGGTGCTCGTGACGACCTGGTAGCCCGGTCCGAGCGAGGCCTGAATGGCCCGGCTGAGCGCCGGCGACCGGCTGATGACGAGAATCCGGCGGCCGATCATGCGCCCGGGGCGATCGCGCTCTGGCCGCTGCCGATGCACTCGCCGACCGCCGGAGGCACCGCACCCTGCTGGGGCTGGACCACCGAGATGGATTCGTTCTGCGACAGGAAGGAAAGTGTGCGGGCCTGGCCAGGTGTGAGCGCCAGCAGCAGCGTCTCACTCCCGGGGACGGAACGTCCCGCCGCGGGCGTATTGGGCGTGGCGCCCTTCGTGTTGGCCAGGCTGGGGCTCGTCTGCGAGACGTCCAGGACCTCGATGTTGGCCATGGCGAGCTCGGTGCACGGGACCGGGATATTCGCGGTTGCTGGCAACGGAGGGCCGCCCGACGACGTCCTGGTGATGTTGGCGTAGATGTCGACGTGGATGCCCGGCTGCAGGTAGCCCGCCAGGTCGCCGGCTCCGGCGACGGAGACGCTCATGGCGTCCTCGTTCTGCGGGATGGAGATCGACGCCGTGCTGGCGCTGAGTTGGGTCGAGCTGACTGCGTGACCCTTCAGCACCTGCGTCGAGAGGACCTCATCCGTGAGGCCCTGCAACGAGGTCAGGTCGGTGGCCAGGAACGACTTGCTCGGAATCGGCTGGAGTGCCACGAGGTTCTTCGAGATCATCTCCTGGCCCGTCGTGCCCGCCGGGATGTCGGACTTGGCGACCACGGCCGTGATGTTCACCGGAGCCTCGGTGCTCGCAGAGCCCGAGCTCTTCTTGGCCCCTTGCACGCTGGCGTACGCAATTGCGCTGCCGGCGATGAACAGGATGACCCCGATCACGACCAACATCAGCGTCTGCTTCTTCACGAAACCTTCCCCCTCTCGCCGAACAGCGACGTGCGGCGACCCCCGTCACGCATCGCTCTTCTGGTCGGCTCCGAAGGAATGTACGACGAGAACTCGCCGAGGTACATAGGCCCTTTTGACCATTCTGTGATGAAGCGCCCCAGGTCGCGGACCTAAATGGTCCTTATGTCCTATGTACCGGTCGTGCGGCACTCCCCAGAATCATGCCGGGAGGTATCGCCGCGACACTCAATTGCCATTGCACTCAAGCCAATGGGAGCGTCGACCGAGATACAGAGGAGGGGGGGTCACCACCTTGGGACCGCGCACGGGGAAATTCGCGAAGCGACTGAGGCGGCGACAGGGAGAGGATGAGCGCGGCGCGGAGCTTCTCGAATTCGCTCTCGTCGTCGTCCTCCTCATCACGCTTCTCTACGGCATCATCACGTACGGCGTCATCCTGGCCGCCCAGGCCACTGTCACGCAGGCCGCCGCCGACGCGGCCCGATCCGGCATCGTGCAGGGCACTGGTAACGCGACCTGCAATGGCCAAACCGTTTCAGCCGCCGGGTGCGCCGCCGTGCAGCAGGCCGCCACGGACCTGGGGTGGATGAACAAAGGAGCATGCACGCAAGTCGTCAACGGGACGACCGTCGTCACGGGGGCCGGAGCGATCACCTGCAGCGCCACTACCGAGGCGTGCCCGTCCAACGCGCTGAACCAATGTCTGTCGGTCACCGTCTCCTACGGCTACGGCAATTCGCCGCTCTTCCCCGAGCTCCCAGGCTTGGGCTTGATCACGCCGTCGACCATCTCGTCGACCAACGTCTTGCAACTGTCGACCCCAAGCGGGTCGTAGGTGCGGGCCGTGAGGATTCTCAAGAGACTCTTCCGTCGTCACGGCGACGATGAGCGTGGTGCGGCGTTCGTCCTGACGGCAATAAGCATGGTGCTGCTCCTCTGGGCCGGCGCCACCGGTGTGGACGTCGGGTTCACCGTCTACGGCAGCAGACAGGCGCAGGCGATGGCCGATACGGCAGCGCTCGACCTCGCCCGCTACATCAACTACGCCGACACGCTGAGCTCGATCACCGCGGTCCAGTCGTACCTGAACGACAAGCTGGCCGCAGTGTTGGCCAACAACGGGTCCAACGCGCAGCTCACGGTCGTGCCGGGGTTCTACAACACCACGACCAAGAGTTTCACCGCGAATGGATTCACCGGCTCTTCCTGCCAAGCGACCATCGCCCCCCCTGTCCGTCCTGGCTGCAACGCAATCGAAGTGACGGCGAACCAGTCGGTACCTCAGGTCTTCTTCGGGGGCTTCAACATGCTGCCGGGCCACGCTGGCAGCAATGTTTCGGGGTCGGTGTCCGGTACGTCGATCGCTACCCAAAACCCCGTGGCCGGGTTTTCGATCGGCACGTACCTCGCCAACCTGAACAGCACCCAGAGTCCTGTGCTCAACGCCCTTCTCTCACCGCTCGGTTCGGCGGTCAACCTGACCGCTGTCGGCTATCAGGGCTTGGCCACCGCGAACGTCACCCTTGCCCAGCTGATCACCGCTTCGGGTGGTCTGCTCTCGTCGACCAATATCATGTCGGCCCAGCTGACGGCGGGACAGTGGCTCAGCATCTACGAGAGCGCCGTGGGCAGCGACTACGGGACGGGAAGCACTGCGTACAGCTCGTTGCAGGCGCTCGGCACCTTCTCCACCGCGCAGAGCACGGACGTCAAGCTCTGCCAGCTGGCCAACATCAACGTGGGCTCGACCCAGTACAGCTGCTCGAACCCCTCCATTTCGCAACAGGGCCTCGCCGCCAGCGTGAACGTCCTGCAGATGTTGACCACGGAAGCCGAACTCGCCAACGGCACGAACGGAATCAACGTCACTTCCGCGCTCAATCTCACCGTTCCGGTTCTGGGCCTCTCCGTCGGCAACGTCATGCTCTCGACGCAGGTGATCTCCCCTGCGCAAGTCGCCTACGGGCCGGTCGGCACGACCGCCAGCGACGCACAGGTGCAGGCAACGTTGTCGATGAACCTGACGCTCCTGGGCGTCTCACTCGGGTCCTTGAGCATCCCGCTCTCGGCTGCCACCGGCACCGCCACCTTGAGCAGCATGACCTGCAACGACGACTCGCTCTTCAGCATGGCGCTCACCGTGAACACCAACACCGTCAGTACCGGCACGAGCGGCAACGGCATCACACTGACTCTCCTCGGCACCACCACCACCCAAGGCTCTATCTCGATCAGTGGTTTGTCGGGTCGGGGAGTTTCGTTCACTGGACCGGCCAATCCGACCGGGAGCGTCATCCCTCCGACCACGTCGACCGCATCGGCCGGCACCAACCCTGAATCGGTCGGTTCGTCGACACCGGCGGTGACGTTCACGGCGGCCACCGGCGCTAACAGCTCTGTCACGGCCACGATGGCCGTGCTCGACGGTGTCCTCGGCGAGGACCTGCAAGCACTCGGCCTGACCGTCGGCGGCGCAACCGTTGCAGGCCTCGCCGCCAACTGCGGCACGGTGTCGCTGGTCCAATGAGCGCGCCACTCGCCGTCATCGGGGGCGCCGCCATCGGCATGGCGGCCGGGTCCCTGATCGTGCCCTTCACCCGCCGATCGCTCGCCGCGTCCGTCGCCCGGGCGTCGTTGGCGGATCCGGCGACGCCGGCGACTCCCACCTCTGCAAATGCTGATGTCGTCGATCCTGCTCGCATCACGGCACGCCAGTGGGCGCTACTCGCCGTGGTGTCGGGGATCCTTCCGGCCTACGTGCTGCACAAGGTCGGCTGGTCGATCATCGCCTTCCCGCCGCTGTTGCTGCTGGTCGGCCTGGTGCAGCTCGCATACTGCGACCTCGTGCAGCGACTGCTGCCCAAAGCGCTCGTCTGGACGCTGAGTGCGGCAGTCATCGTGAGCGGCATCGCGATCGCAGGTGTCATGCACGAGTGGCAGCGCCTGGTGGTCGCGTCGATCGGTGGCCTCGCCTTCTTCGCGCTTTTCTTCATGATCAACCTCATGAACCCGCGCTGGATGGCCTTCGGCGATGTGCGGCTCTCTCTGGTCGTCGGGTTCGGTCTGGCCTGGGTGAGCTGGACGGCCGTCATCGAGGGACTCTTCTTCGCGAATCTGTTGGCCGTGATCGGCGGGTTCGCCCTCATCGCGATGCACAAGGCGGAGCGCCGCTCCGCTGTGCCCTTCGGGCTCTATCTGGCTCTCGGCACCGCGTTGGTTCTCGTCACCTGGAGCTGACGACCGCCGGGTCGCTGCCGCTTCAGCGCCCCGGGATGCGAAAGTGGCGCTCGATCTCGTTAGCGTAGCTGCGCCCGAGCGTGTCCGCGTGGTCCCGGATCCAATCGCTCACCGAGATCGTCCCTGTTGCCGGACCGTCGGTATCGGCCATTCCTTCGGACATGGCCCGGAACTCGTCGCCCGTCAGCAGCACGTCCCGCAACAGGAGCCCCAACACGGAGGCCAAGGCGGGCACGGCGAATCCGGGCAGACGCACGATGAGGGAGCGGCTCCCCACCGCCTCCCGGATGAGTGTGACCAGCTCGAGGAACGTGGGCCGTTCCGGGCCCACTGCGTCGAGCACCGTGTCGTTGCGCTCCGCGCCGGCAGCGACAGCGAGCGTCGCCAGGTCGTCGATGTGCACCGGCCGGATCCGGTAGTCGCCCTTGCCGCCCACCCCGAACGCGGG
>DATAYX010000298.1:0-2256 GCA_036272355.1 Acidimicrobiales bacterium | reverse complement strand
ACGATGCGGTCGGTGGCCTGCGGAGTGGGGCCCGTCACGGCCGATCCCGCCCGGCACCGGCCCACGCCAGGTGGGCACGCACCGCGTTCTTCCAGTCTTCGGGGTGCGTCAGCTGCGGCGAGTGGAACGCGCCGTCGATGACAGTGACGCGCCCGCTGGCGACGAGGCCGGCCAGCTCCGGCGCCTGGTCGACCAACGGATGGTCGTGCTCACCGGCGAGGACCGTCGTCGGGCACGTGATCGACGGCAGCTCCGCCCGCAGCGACATCTCGCCGGCGGTCACGTCGGCCATGAGGGCCATGCCGAACGCCTTCACGGCATAGGCGTCCATGCCCGCGAAGATGGCGGCCTTTTCCTCCTGCCAGGACGCAGGAGTCCTTTCCTCGATCAGCGCATCCTCGGGGCTGCCGACGCTCAGTGATTCCGGCATGCCCCGGCTCGGGTCGAATGCCTCGATCCAGGCGTTCACGAGCTGACGAATGCTCTCGTCCGGTGGCAGGAACGACCAGGCGCTGGTGTCCATGAGCACCAGCGTGCTCACCAGCTCGGGCCGGCTCAGGACGAGGCCCATCGACACGCGGCCACCCATGGAGTGTCCGAGCAGGTCGACCGGTCCGCCGCCGATGGCATCAAGGAAGGCAGCGAGGTCGGCGACGAGTTGGTCGATCGTGTAACCCTCGAGCCTTCCGGTCTTGGTCGAATGGCCGTGGCCGCGCTGGTCGACGAGGACCACACGACGGTCCACGGCGAGGTCGTCCACCACGAGGGCGAAATCGTGGGACGAACCGGTAAAGCCGTGGACCAGCACCAGAGGAGGTGTATCGGCCGGGCCGTGGCCGAATTCGGACCATGCCAACTCGACCTCGTTGACGGAGAGAGATTGCGCAGCCGTCTGTGTCACGAACCACTGTTTAGCGGCTGACGACCCGCGGTGCTCGGGCCCTCGTTCGCCAGAGACTCAGTGGCGGTGGGGCATGCAGAGCTCGTCGTACTCCGCGATGACGATCTCGCCCGCGTCGGGCCCACAGGCCGGGCACGCCGGATCCTGCCGCACCTTGAACGTGCGGAACGACCCTTCGAGCGCGTCGTAGGCCAGCAGTCGACCGACGAGCGGGTCACCGAGCTTGAGCAGCATCTTGATCGTCTCGACGGCCTGAATCGAGCCCACGATCCCGGGGAGCACACCGAGGACTCCCGCCTCGGAGCACGACGGCGCCAGCTCGGCCGGAGGCGGCTCGGGGATCAGGCACCGGTAGCAGGGGCCGTTGTACGGATCGAAGACCGTGACCTGGCCCTCGAACCGGAAGATGGAGCCGTGGATGACCGGGATCCGCTTCAGCAGTGCGGCGTCGTTGACCAGATAGCGGGTCGGGAAGTTGTCCGTCCCGTCCAAGATCGCGTCGTAGCCATCGATGATGTCGAGGATGTTGTCGGCACCGAGACGCACGTCGTAAGTGACGACATTCACGTCGGGGTTCAATGCCGTCAGCGTCTTCTTCGCGGAGTCGACCTTGCGCTCGCCCACCCGGTCCATGTTGTGGAGGATCTGACGCTGCAGGTTCGACTCGTCGACCACGTCCATGTCGATGACGCCCAGGGTGCCCACCCCAGCGGCAGCGAGGTAGAGCGCAGCCGGTGAACCGAGGCCGCCGGCGCCGAGGAGCAGCACCTTGGAATCGAGCAGCTTGAGCTGTCCGATCTCGCCCACCTCGGGGAGCAGAAGATGACGCTGATAGCGGTTCCGCTGGGCCGGGGTCAGGGTCCGGGGGGCCGCCCACGGGCGGTCCTGGTCCTTCCACTTGTTGAAGCCGCCGGACATCGACTGGACATCGGCGTAGCCCAGGTCCTGCATCGTCTTCGCGGCGAACGCCGACCGAACGCCGCCGGCGCAGTAGACGACGATTGGGCCGGACTTGTCCGGAAGCTTCCCTTCGACCTGGAACTCCAGGTGCCCGCGCGGCAGGTGGACGGCGTTGGGGATCGCCCCCTGCTCGTACTCGTCCGGCTCGCGCACGTCCAAGAAGGTGACGCCGCCGGCCTCAAACAGCTCCTGCGCGCCGGCGGGATCCACCTCGCGGATGGACGACTTGGCTTCGTTCAAAAGGTCTCGTGGCGTGGGCACCTTGACTCCTCCTCACGCGGCCAGCCCTGCGGGGCGGCCCGTACCAACCGTTAAACACTACCAGCGGGGTCAACATTCCCGGCCACATCGGGGCACTCCGACGCCCTGGGAGAATGCGACGGTGGAACTCCATG
>DATAYX010000297.1:0-5206 GCA_036272355.1 Acidimicrobiales bacterium | reverse complement strand
CCGGCACGGAACACGGCATGGTCCTCGACGAGGAAGATGCGAGGGCGTCCCCGCGGCGCAGGGACCTCGCCGCCCGTGCTCACCTGACCCGTTCGCGCCGCGGCATGCGGAGCTGGACCTCGGCTCCTTCGCCCGGAGCCGAGCGGATCACCGCGTCCCCCCCGAAGCGGGCCACCCGGGCCTCGATGGACTGCGCGATCCCCTGGCGGTCTCCCGGCACGGCGGCGCGGTCGAAGCCCTGGCCGCGGTCACGGACGTAGATCTGCACGGTATCGGGCTCGACCTCGGCGAATACGGAGACCTGGTCGGCACCGGACCACTTGGCCGCGTTCACCGTGGCTTCGTGCGCCGCATCGAGCAGGGCGCGCAGGGCCTCGTCGAGCTCGCAGTCGCCGACCACCACGACCTGCACCGTGATCCCGTGGTCGGCCTCGACCTGCCGCTGCAGCAGGCTGACTCCCTCGCCCAGCATGGTCGCCTCGCCGCCGATCACTCCCGGAGGCCGGCCCTCGAACAGCCAGGCGCGCAGCTCCCGCTCCTGGGCGCGCGCCAGGCGCACCACATTCTGCGGGTCGTCGGACGAGCGCTGGATGAGGGCCAGCGTCTGGAGAACCGAGTCGTGCACGTGCGCGGCCATCTGGGCGCGCTCCTCGGCCCGGACACGTGCTTGGCGCTCGGCGATCAGGTCCCGCACCAGACTCAGCCACCACGGGCCGAACACGATCACGGCAGCCGCGACGACGAGCGCCGCCCCGCCGACCGGCTTCAAGGCAGCGATCGTCGTGTGCCCCTCGACCAGCAGCACGATGCCAACGGCCCCGAGCGCCAGGCCCACCACGATGCGCACGATGAGCAAGTGGCGCCGGCCCTGCCCGTGCACGTCGGTGCCGAGGAGCGGCACGACATCGTGGTCGATGAATTCTTTCTCCGATTCGTTGGCGTTGCGCCAGATCAGGACGACAAGTCCCGCCGCGAGCAGCGTCGGCCAGCTGATGAACCCGAGGAAAGGCATGTGCAGGCTGCTCGTGATCAGCGACAGCAGGATGAGGACGGGGACCAGCACGGCGAGAACGAGGCGGATGCCGCGCTTGTCCCTGATCGCGCGCGAGTAGATGTTGCTCGACTGGCCCTGCATCGGGATCATCAGCCAGGCGAGGGCGTAGACGAAGACCATGATCCCGCTGGCGAGGCAGCACAGCACGGTGCCGATGCGCACCCACGTGACGTCGATGCCAGTGGCTTGTGACACCGCGCCACAGACCCCGCCCAGCACACGGTTGTCCTCGGTGCGGCGCAGGGACCGCAATTTGTGCGCGACCTGATCGTGACCGTGGTGGTGGTGGTGGGACCAGTCGTGGCGGCCGCGGCGGCGCCAACCGGGGCCGTAGCAGTCCGGGTCCGGGTCGACGGCGGTGGGCGCGTCGGGAGCCGCGAGGGCTTCGCGGGGCTGCGGGGGCGCGACGGGCAACGGTTCGGTCGGGCCCCCGCTCTCCGTGAGCGGGGGCGGGCCGGATTCCTGTGCCTCTGCGATACCTCGATGATCGCGCGGGCCGCGAGGGAGGGCCATCAGGGACATCCCTGAGGGGCCGAGGTCCCCCTCAGGGTCCGACCAGGGTGTTTCCCGATTCACCAGGGGCCCTGGCGCCGTCAGAGTGACCTCATGGACACCGCACCGAACGAGACCCCCGGCGGCCCGGGCGCCGCACCGGGCGCCGGCTCCGCCACCACCACGACCACCACCTCCCAGCACCCCCCGGGTCAGGCCGCCGGCCACGACCACGAGATGCGCCTCCACCGTCGCCGAGGCGGACGCATGCTCGGTGGCGTGGCCGTCGGCCTGGCCGACTACTTCGACGTGGACCCCACCCTCGTCCGCATCGGCTTCGTCGTCCTGGCCGTCATGGGAGGCGTGGCCGTCCCGCTGTACCTGGCCGGTTGGGCGCTCATCCCCGACGAGGACACCGACACCTCGATCGCAGAAGAGATCGTCGCCCGCGAGCGCACACGCAGCGCCTACTGAGGACGCTCTGCACGCGTCACATCCGAGCGAGACCAAACGTCTAATACCGACAGAGAAGGAGACGACATCCGATGCGCTACCGCTGGGACCCCGCCTACCCGATGGGCCGGCGGGACGTCACGTCCTACGACACGGGGCTGCGGGCATCCGACGGCGAGCGCAACGCCGTCGCCGACAAGCTTTCCCGCCACTACGCCGAGGGCCGGCTCGACGAGGCCGAGTTCAAGACCCGTCTCGACGCAGCCATGTCGGCCACGACGCGGGGCGACCTGAACGGACTGTTCCACGACCTGCCCAAGCTGCCCGAGCCCGCACCGCCGCCTCCGACGCGGCGCCAACGTTCAGTGCCGTGGCTGATCCTGCTGGCCTTCGTGGCCGTCGTCGCCGTGGCCACGGTGCCCTTCTATCCGCTCTACCACGTGCCGTGGTTCCTCTTCGCGATCGTCGGCTTCATCCTCTGGCGGCGCGCCGCGGGGGGCCGTTGGCACCACCACCACGCCGGCGGGGGGAGCCGGCCCAGCTCTGTCATGGACAACTGAGCACCCAGAGAAAGGACCCCATGCGCACCCACGCCCCCCGTCCCGAGCGCGCCACCGACGACGGGATCGTCGACGAAGACCTCGCCGGCGCCCTGCGCGCGATGCCGCTCTTCGCCGGCCTGCCCGACGACGAGCTCGAGGAGCTCGCCGCCGAATGCGAGCTCTGCACCGCCCACCCCGGCCAGGTCGTCCAGGCCCAGGACGTGCCCGTCCGGTACTGGCACGTCATCACGGGCGGCCATGCGGTCGTTCAGCGCGACGGCACCCCGATCGGCCTGCTGGGCCGAGGCGACTCCTGGTCCGAGCACTCCTTGCTCAACCAGCTGCGCTCGTCGATCGCCGTCGTGGCGCTGTCACCCCTGACGTTGCTGACACTGAGCCAGCGCCGCTTCTTCGCGGTGCCCGAGCGGCACCCGGTCCTGGCCGGCCGGCTGGTGGCCCGGTCGGCGACGTCGGCCGACCGTTTGGCGCTGCCCGTGTTCAACGCCCTCGTCCACCTGGACCTGGCGAGAGCCAGGAGCACCGAAGGCCTCCCGGGGGGCCAGTACGATGAGGGCGCCCAGCGGCGCCTGTAGGCGGCGGCGCCCCGCCTTTCGCAACCCGACACCGAACCCTCCGGAGGAGACCTTCTCATGCGCACCCTGGCCAGGTGGTGCGTCCGACATCGGCGCATCGTCCTCCTTCTGTGGGGGGCTGTTCTCGTCTGTTCGTTGGTCCTCGTCAGCGCCCTGCACGCTGACTACTCGAACAACTTCACCTTCCCCCACACCGAGTCGTCCGACGCCATCAACCTGCTGAAGTCGGCCGCGCCCGGACACTCGGGTGACACCGAAGAGGTGGTCTTCGGCACCTCCCACGGCGCCACCCTGAGCGACCCCGCGGTCGGCCAGCGGATCACAGCCATGGTCGACAAGATCAACGCACTGCCCAACGTGACCCACGTGACGAGCCCCTTCGACTCGTCCGGCAACCTGGTCAACCGGGCCAACGTCAATGCGGACGACACCGTCGGCTTCCTGCAGGTGAACTTCGACAAGCTGCCGCAAAATCTCCCAGCGAACGAGGCGACGAATTTCGTCCATACGGTCACGACCTCCTCCACCTCGGACCTGACGGTGTCGGTGACCGGACAGTTGGCGGAATTCGCCAACAACCAGTCCTTCAGCAGCAGCTTCCTCGGCATCCTGTTGGCCCTCATCGTGCTGCTGATCATCTTCGGCTCGGTCTTCGCAGCGCTGTTGCCGATCATCTCCGCCCTGTTCGCGCTCGGGACCGCCATCGGCATCATTGGCTTGCTCAGCCACGTCATCGGCATGCCCGAGTTCTCCCCCGAGCTCGTGTTGCTCATCGGCCTCGGTGTGGGCGTCGACTACGCGCTCTTCATCGTCACCAGGCACCGCCAGGGCCTGGTCGCCGGCCATGACGCCGAGACCTCGATCATCAACTCCGTCAATACATCGGGACGCGCCGTCTTGTTCGCCGGCATCATCGTATGCATCGCGCTACTCGGGATGTTCGCTCTGGGAGTGAGCTTCCTCTACGGCCTTGCGGTCGCCGCGGCCATCGGCGTTGCCCTTACGATGATCTCCGCCCTGACGCTGCTCCCGGCCATGCTCGGCTTCATCGGGCCCAAGGTCATGAGCCGCAAGCAGAAGCGGAACTTGGCCCAGAACGGCCCGCGCATCGTGGGCTCCGACAACAAGGGCTTCTGGCCGAATTGGGCGGACCGGGTGCAGCGGTATCCGTGGGTGTCGGCGTCGCTGGCCCTGATCGTCATCGTGCTGATCGCCTTGCCCTTCTTCTCCTTGCGGCTCGGTGCGGCCGACCAGGGGACGGACCCGGCCGGCACGCCGACCCGCGTCGCGTTCGACACGTTGTCGAAGGGCTTCGGTCCCGGGTTCAACGGGCCCTTGATGCTCGTGAGCGTCGTGCAGCCCGACCAGCGCGACGTCATCAACACCGTCGTCCAGGACGTGTCCAAGCAGGCCGACGTGGCGAAGGTCGCGCAACCGCTCTTCATCCCGTCCAAGACGGGCAGCGGCGACGTGATGCTGCTGAACGTCTACCCGAAGACTGCGCCCCAGGACGCGGCCACGACCGACCTGGTCAACCATCTCCGGTCCGACACGCTGCCCCAGGCAACCGCGGGTACGGGGCTCAAGGTGCTCGTTGCCGGCACGACGGCCATCTTCATCGACTTCGCGAATGTCTTGTCGTCCAAGCTGCCGCTCTTCATCGGCCTCGTCGTCTTGCTGTCCTTCCTGTTGTTGATGACGGTCTTCCGCAGCTTCGTCATCCCGCTCACTGCGGCCGTGATGAACCTGCTGTCGATCGGCGCCGCCTTCGGGATCCTCGTGGCGGTGTTCGAGTGGGGTGATGGCGGCAGCATCATCGGCCTCACGGGCACAAGCCCGATCGAGGCCTTCCTGCCGGTGATGCTCTTCGCGATCCTCTTCGGGCTCTCGATGGACTACCAGGTGTTCCTGGTGTCACGGATGCACGAGGAGTACATCAAGTCCGGCAACAACAACCGGGTCGCCGTACGTAACGGCCTCGCCGCGACGGGAAAAACGATCACCGCCGCCGCACTCATCATGATCCTCGTCTTCGGCTCGTTCATCCTGGGCGGTGAGCGGGTGATCAAGGA
>DATAYX010000296.1:0-2039 GCA_036272355.1 Acidimicrobiales bacterium | reverse complement strand
CGCCGTGTCACAGCCCCTGGTCATGCTGACCCTGAACAGAGAGGGTCACGCGCATGCTGCACTCCAGGGAGACCGACATCGAGCCCGAGGGCGGGCTCACCATCGACTGCGACCGCTGTTCGCTGCAGGCCACCGACGCCTGCGACGACTGCGTGGTCAGCTTCCTCCTCGACCGGGAGCCCGACGACGCCGTCGTCATCGACGCCGACGAAGCACGCGCCATGCGCATGCTCGGCCGGGCCGGTCTCGTACCGACGCTGCGTTTCAACAACCGGGCCGGCTGACGTTGCAGCAGGTGGCGCGTGAAGCGTCACCTGCTCGTCACCAACGACTTCCCGCCCAAGGTCGGCGGTATCCAGAACTACCTCTGGGACCTTTGGAGCCGACTCGACCCGGCGACATTCGTCGTCCTGACCGCGACGTCCGACGACGATGCCGCGTCGTTCGACGCCGCTCAGGCCGCCCGCGGCGTACGCATCGAGCGGGTGCCGGGCTCGATCCTCTATTTCCCGTCGCCACAGACGCACCGGGACATCGACGACTGCGTGCGTGCGCAAGGGATCGACCTCGTCCTGTTCGATCCCGCGTTGCCGCTCGGCCTTCTCGGCCCGCGCCTCGGCGTTCCCTACGGGGTGATCCTCCACGGCGCCGAGGTCACGGTGCCGGCCCGCTTACCCGGCGCCCGCGCCGTCCTCGCGCGCGTCCTGCGCAACTCGTCGATCGTCGTCTCGGCCGGCCGCTACCCGGCGGCAGAGGGCCGTCGGGCCGTACCCGGTCTCAGCGTCCCGTTGGTCGAAATCCCCCCGGGGGTCGACACCGGCGCTGTCGCTCCGCTGAGAGCACCCGAACGTCGTGCCGCACGGACGCGTCTCGGGCTCCCCGCGACAGCGCCGTTGCTCGCCAGCGTGAGCCGTCTCGTGCCGCGCAAGGGGATGGACGTGCTAATCGAAGCGGCAAACCGGCTGGCACCCTCGTTTCCCGACCTCGTCGTCGCCATCGCGGGCGACGGGCGAGAGCGACAGCAGCTCGAACGGCAGGCCGCGGCGAGCCTCGCCGACGTGCGGGTGCTCGGGCGTGTCAGCGACGACGACCGCGCCGCCCTCCTGGGAGCCGCCGATGTGTTCGTCATGGCCTGCCGCAACCGCTGGGGGGGCCTCGAACAGGAGGGATTTGGGATCGTCTTCCTCGAGGCGGCGGCCTTCGGCGTGCCGCAGGTCGCCGGTGCCAGCGGCGGTGCCCCCGAGGCGGTCCTCGAGGGCGTCACCGGCCTGGTCGTCGCCAACCCATCCGATCCAGGGGCGCTGGCCGAGGCGATACGCACGTTGCTGGCCGAGCCTCAGCTGCGGCGCCGCATGGGCAGGGCCGCACGAACAAGAGTGCAGGAATCCTTCGACACGGACGTTCTCGCTTCTAGGCTGGCCGAGGCGTTGGCCGGAGTGGCAATCTGACGCTCGCCGAACGGGAACGGCAGGAGAGGAAGGAAACAGGCACCGTGGCCGATCAAGCCACAGAGCACATCTCGGTTGCAGCGCCGCCCGAGCGCTGCTTCTCTGTCGCGGCCGATCTCGAGCGATACCCGGAGTGGGCGAACGACGTCAAGGAAGTCGAGATCAAGGAACGAGACGCCGAGGGGCGTCCGCAGCTGGTGACCTTCCGTGCGGCCGCCTTCGGGCGCAGCACGACCTACACCCTTGCCTACGACTACGCGGACGCGCCCCACAGCTTGGCGTGGAAGCTGACCCAGGGCGACATCACTACCAAGCTCGACGGCAGCTACGTCTTCGACCCCGGCGAGGGGGACACCACGGACGTGACGTACCACCTCGAGGCGGAACTGCGGGTCCCCATTCCTGGGTTCATCAAGATGCGGGCCACCAGCCGCATCATGGCGACGGCCATGCGAGAGCTGAAGGCGCGGGTCGAGTCCACCTCGTGAACTCCGGCACGCCCCGGCACACCGGTGGCGGCGTGACCTACGGGATCGACATCGGCGGCACCAAGGTCCTCGGCGTCGCGCTCGGCCCGGACAACCTGGCCGT
>DATAYX010000295.1:0-4616 GCA_036272355.1 Acidimicrobiales bacterium | reverse complement strand
GCGCTGTCCGGTCGGCGTCTCATGCCCGGAGGAGATCACGAGCACGACCTCCCGCCCGATCTCCGGCCCATCGCGTCGAAGGCACTCGCCACCGACCCGAGTCAGCGCTTCTCATCGGCGGAGGAGATGCTGCACGCGCTGGAAACCCGAGAGAGGCCCTCCTCCTTCGGCGCTGCACCGGTCGCCGCCACCGCACCCATGGAGATCGCCACCGCGGCCATGCCTGCGCCAGCCGCCACGTCCGTCCTGCACTCGGCGCCCGCCCCGAGTTCTCCCAGCCCTCACCCCTGGGGCCGTTACCTGCTCCCGGGCGCCGCCGCCCTCATCGTCCTGGCGCTGCTGCTCCTCTTCCTGTTGACGCCCGGGCAGTCGACGCCCACCCAGGGCTCGGCAGCATCACGAACCACGACCGTCCATCACCCCAAGGTGGCTCGGGACCCGGAAGCCACCGCCATCCGGCAGCTGGCTGCATCGCTCTCCAGCGGCGGCCTGCCGGGTGACCCGGCGCTGGCCTCTTCACTCGACGCCACCGCCGGGGCCAAGGCCGGTGCGGCACGAGAGACGGCGGCCGAGGCGACACTCACCTTGGCCGGCGTGCTGTATGCGGGCGGAGGCATCAGCGGGACACAACTCCAAGACGTCGCCACCGTGCTCCAGTCGACGGGAGCCACCATCCCCACCACGACGGTGCCCACGACTGTGCCGCCGACTGCGCCGAAAGGCCCCGATACAGGGCATGGTCACGGCGGCGGGGACAAGAGCCCATAGCCAGCCTCGCTCTTCAGTCCGCCTCCGGCGGATCCGGCAAGCCGCCGTTGGTACGCTGCAGCCCGATCACAATGACGCCGAGTACCCAGCGAACGAATCCGCGTGAGCATTGAAGAGCGCTCCGACCTGACGTCGGCGCCGGACTTCGACCCGGACGCGCTGCGCGAGAAGTACCGCATGGAGCGCGACAAGCGACTCCGCCCCGACGGGAACGCCCAGTACATCGAGACCGCCGGCCAGTTCGCCCCGTATCTGCAGGACCCCTATGTCGAGCGCTCGGAGCGGCCTGCGCTCCACGACGATGTCACGGTCGCCATCATCGGTGGTGGCTTTGCCGGCCTCATCACGGGCGCCCGGCTCCGGCAAGCCGGCATCGACGACATCCGGATCATCGAAAAGGGCGGCGACTTCGGTGGCACCTGGTACTGGAATCGGTACCCTGGCGCCCAATGCGACGTCGAATCGTATGTGTACCTGCCCTTCCTCGAAGAGACGTCGTACGTCCCGACCGAGAAATACGCCCACGCTCCTGAGATCCTTGAACACTGCCGTCGCATCGCGACCCACTTCGACCTCTACGACGGTGCATGCCTCTCCACGGAGGTCACCGGCATCGAGTGGGACGAAGTGCGGCAACGCTGGACGATCCGGACGGATCGCGACGACGCCATGTCCGCTCGGTTCCTCATCATGGGCAACGGGCCACTCCATCGGCCCAAGTTGCCCGGCATCACGGGCATCGAGTCGTTTGGTGGTCACACGTTCCACACGAGCCGCTGGGACTACGAGTACACGGGCGGCGATTCGCACGGCGACCTCATCGGACTGCGCGACAAGCGGGTCGCGATCATCGGCACCGGCGCGACAGCGGTGCAAGTGGTCCCCCACGTCGCTGCGGCCGCCGCACAGCTCTATGTCTTCCAGCGGACGCCCTCCTCCATCGACGTCCGGGCGAACCGGCCCACGGATGCCGAATGGGCGGCTGCGCTCGGGCCGGGGTGGCAGAAGGAGCGAATCGAGAACTTCACTCAGCTGACTTCGGGTGGAATCGCCGAGCAGGACCTGGTCATGGACGGGTGGACCGACATCATCGGCAAGCTCCTCACGAGGTTGCGCGACCGGAACAGCACCGAGGCGCTCAGCGGGAACCTGGCTGAAGTGCTCGAAATGGCTGACTTCGAAAAGATGGAGCAAATACGCTCCCGGGTCGACGCGCTCGTCGCTGACCCGACCACGGCGGACGCGTTGAAGCCGTGGTACCGGCAGTTCTGTAAGCGACCGTGCTTCCACGACGAATACCTTCAGGCCTTCAACCGGGACAACGTGAGGCTTGTCGACACCGACGGAGGCGGCGTCGACAAGGTCACCGCCAAGGGCGTCGTTGCCGCAGGGCAGGAATACGACGTGGACTGCATCATCTTCGCTACCGGTTTTGAGGTGGGAACCGACTACACCCGGCGGGCCGGCTACGACGTCGTGGGTGCTCGGGAGCTCACCCTCTCCGAACACTGGAAAAACGGCATGCGGTCCCTGCACGGCATCCATGTCCACGGCTTCCCGAACATGTTCGTCCTCGGGCACACGCAAGGCGGCTTTACCGTCAACTACCCCCACCTGCTCGACGAAGCCAGCCGGCACGTGTGCCATGTCCTCGGCTACGCCGCTGAACGCGACCTGGTGGTCGAGGCGACGACCGAGGGCGAGGAGGTTTGGCTCACGGCATTGACCGAGTCGGCCCGCGACTTCCGTGCCTTCCAGGAACAGTGCACGCCGGGCTACTACAACAACGAGGGACAGCCGGCGGCGGGGGGATTTCTCGGCACCTCCTACGGCAACGGCCCAATGGCGTTCTTCCGGCTCCTGGCGGACTGGCGCGAGGCCGGCACCTTCGACGGCCTCGAGTTGCGCAGCTGAGCGCCGGCACCGCGCAATGAGCGTCTCGGCCATGGTGCTCGAAGCGCCCCGCACGCTTCGCCGCCGCGAGTTCCCCCGACCCGAGCTCGGCGACGACGACGCCCTGTTGCGAATCGAAGCATGCGGGCTCTGCGGCACGGACCACGAGCAGTTCTCAGGGCATCTCTTTGGTGGCTTTGCCTTCATCCCGGGTCACGAGAGCGTGGGGGTCATCGAGGAGATCGGTGGCGGCGCGGAGGACCGGTGGGGCGTGACAGCCGGCGACCGCGTCGCCGTCGAGGTGTTCCAGTCCTGCCGTGCCTGCGCCCGCTGTGACGCCGGTGACTATCGCCACTGCCGCAACCACGGCATCGGGGACTCCTACGGATTCGTGCCTGCGGACCGCAGCCCGGGTCTCTGGGGCGGGTATGCGCAGTATCAGTACCTGAGCAAGGACAGCATGCTGCTGAAGGTCCCCGACGGACTCGACCCGGTCACGGCGACGCTGTTCAACCCGATGGGTGCCGGTGTGCGTTGGGGCGCAACGGTGCCGCAGACGAGAGCAGGCGACGTCGTGGCGATCCTCGGACCAGGGATCCGCGGCATCTGTTCGATGGTTGCGGCGCGTGCCGCCGGCGCCGCCTTCATCATGGTGACCGGTGCGGGTCCACGGGACCGTTCCCGGCTGGATACGGCCCGTGCCTTCGGGGCGGACCTCGTGGTCGACGTGACGGAAGAGGACCCCGCCCGCGCCCTGCGCGCGGCCACCGGGCGGGGTGCCGACGTCGTGGTCGACGTCACGGCGAAATCACCCGGAGCGTTCGATCAGTCTCTCCAGATCGTCCGTGGGGAAGGGACCGTCGTCGTGGCCGGTATTCGGGGTGGGCCGATGCCGGCCGGCTCGAACATGGATCTGCTCGTCTACAAGGAGATCCGCCTCCTCGGTGTCCTGGGCGTGGATGTCAGCGACTACAGGACCGGGCTCGACCTCCTCGCTCAGTCCGAACTGCCGCTCTCGTCCATCGAACGCGGGGTGGTGGGCTTCGACGATCTCCCCGCGCTCCTCGAGTCGTTGTCGAACGGCGACGTGGACACGCCGATGCACGCGGTCTTCGCGCCGGATTGACATTTGGTCCATACTGCTCACGGCGATGGCCACCCGTTGGCGACGGGTTCGAAGGAGAGACAATGCAGAAGGTACTTATCCTCGGAGCCGGCTTCGCCGGCCTGCAACTCGCAACGCGCTTGTCGGAGGACGTCCCCGGCGAGGTCGACGTCACGATCGTCGACAAGAGTGACGCCTTCGTGTTCGGCTTCTCGAAGCTCGATCTCATGTACGGCCGGGCGGACCTCGATGCCGTCCGCCTTCCCTATTCGAGGATCGACAAGCCCAGCGTCCGGTTCGCCCAAGAGACCATCCTCTCCATCGACCCCGAGAACCGGCGCGTGGTCACGGACGGGGCGACCTACGAGCCCGACATCCTCGTCGTCGCCCTCGGGGCGGACCTCGACCCCGGAGCGACCCCAGGCGTGGTCGAGGAGGGAACCGAGTACTACTCCGTCCAGGGGGCGAATCACGTCCGCTCCGTGCTGCCCACATTCGAAGGCGGCGACGCGATCGTCGGCGTGCTCGGGAACTTCTTCAAGTGCCCGGCTGCGCCGTTCGAGACGGCCATCATGCTGCACGACTACCTCGAGAAGCGGAACCTGCGTGACTCCTCGACGATCAAGGTCATCAGCCCGATGCCAAAGCCCATTCCGATCTCCGACGAGGCGTCGAACGGGATCCTCCGGGTATGCGAGGAGCGGGACATCGGTTGGTGGCCCCAGCTGAAGACCACCGCGCTCGATCCTGCCACGAAGACGGCGACGCTGTCGGACGGACAGAGCATTCCGTATTCGCTCTTCCTCGCCATTCCCGTCCACCGGGCCCCCAAGGTCGTCGAGGAGTCCGC
>DATAYX010000294.1:0-2804 GCA_036272355.1 Acidimicrobiales bacterium | reverse complement strand
ATCAGGGGTCCGGCCGCCGCGCCGATCCCCCCCGCGCCGCTGATCACGCCGAACGCTTTCGCACGCGACTCCAGCGACGTGAACGCCAGCGTCGTGAGGATGTACACAGGCGGGATCAGAAAGGCCGTGCCGACGCCTTGGAACACCGAGTTGCCGAGGATCAGGATGCCCAGATTCGGGGCGATCGCGCTGAGCACGGTGCCGATCCCATACAGCACCAGACCTCCGGTGAAGCAGCGCTTGCGACCGAAACGGTCGGTCAGCTTGCTGCACGGGATCATCAACACGGCCATGATCAGCAAAAACAGCGTGATCGTGGTCTGCACGCCCCTCACATCCGTGTGCAGGTCGTGACTGATGTCGTTGATCATCACGTTCATGTTCGAGCCCGCGAAGCTGCAGATGAACTGCGCCAGTGCCAGAGGCACCAGCATTCGCCGAAGGGCCGGGGCTGTCTTCTGCATGGCCATGTCGACGTCCCGAGTCCGTCTCTAGGTGCCGCGCCCGTTCCGAGCCGGCGTTCCGCTGAGTTTCTCCTCCAGGCTGAGTGCGGCTGTGATGAGCGCCAGGTGGGTGAACGCCTGGGGAAAGTTGCCGAGCTGGCGTCCGGCGGCGTCGATCTCCTCGGCGTAGAGGCCGAGCTGGCTGCCGTACGTGAGCATCTTCTCGAACGTCATGCGGGCTTCCTCGACCTGGCCGGATCGGGCCAGGGCGTCGACATAGAGGAAGGTGCAGAGCGAGAAGGTTCCTTCGGAGCCGGGCAGTCCGTCCGGCGAGGCCATCGGGTCGTAGCGGTAGACCAGGCTGTCCGTGACCAGTTTGCGGTCGAACTCCCGAAGGGTCGACTGCCAGCGCGGATCGTTCGGCCGGATGAATCGCACCAGGGGCATGAAGAGCAGGGAGGCGTCGCAGACGTCGGCGCCCTCGTACTGCACGAAGGCGCCGATGCTCTCGTTCCATCCTTTGGTCATGATCTGTTCGGACACGAGGTCGCGTTCTTGTGTCCATCGATCGAGCGATGCCGGCCGGCCCCTCCTTGCCGCCATGCGAATGGCCCGGTCGAACGCCACCCACGACATCAATTGGCCGTAGACGAAATTGCGCCGGCCTCCCCTTGTCTCCCAAATCCCCTCTTCGGGGTCCCGCCAGTGTTCGCACAACCAGTCGATCACTTCGACGATGCGTCTCCAACCGTCGTGGCCGACGCCCCACTCCCCCAAGGCGCCGTCGTCGAGCACATCCAGCGAGTTCATCATCTCGCCGTAGATGTCGATCTGAAGTTGGTCCGAAGCCGCGTTCCCGATCCGCACCGGAGCGGACCCCCGATATCCCTCGAAATGGTCGAGCGTGGTCTCCGACAACGCGCCGTCGCCGTCGACGCGGTACATGATGTTGAGCGGGCCGGAGCCTCCCCAGGGCCCATCCTCGATCCGATCACGGATCCAGTCGCCGAACGCTGCCGCCTCGTCCGTAAAGCCCAGTCCCAACAGAGCGAAGACAGAGAGCGACCCGTCACGGACCCAGGTGTAGCGGTAGTCCCAGTTGCGGGCCCCGCCGACCTGCTCGGGAAGACCGGCTGTCGGCGCGGCGATGATCGCCCCCGTCGGCGCGTAGGTCAAGAGCTTCAGCGTGATTGCAGACCTTTCCACCGACTCCCGCCAGCGACCCCGGTAGGTGCTCTGCTCGAGCCAGTCGCGCCAGAACGCGACGGTGCGCAGGTACTCGTCGATGATGCGCCCGTCACCGATCGCATGTGGCGATGCCAAACGCGCGGTTTCCACCATGAATCCGGCGACGTCGCCCGCACGGACGGTGAAGGTCGATCGCACATCACGCCCGTCGGATTCGAGGGGCGACATCGACGCGACGTGGAGCTCGCTGTCCCCGCCGTCGAACACCGCCGTATTCCCGTTGACCTCGACGCTGTGGGACGCCCGGCCGTAATCGAACCTCGGCTGGATCAGCGCGCTGAACTCGACTTCGCCCCTGACGCCACGCACCACACGGACAATGGTCCTGTTGTCGGTCCGCACATGGGGGTTGTCGATCGGCATGAAATCCAGGATTTCTGCGATGCCCGCTTCGGACAGGAAGCGGGTGAGCAGGACAGCGGTCCCGGGCACGTACATCTGCTTGACGGTGTCTGCGGGAACGGCCGGCGCCAAGGAGAAGCAACCGCCCCGGTGCTCGTCGAGCAAGGAGGCGAAGATGCTCGGGGAGTCGAACCTCGGTGCACAGAACCAGTCGATCGTCCCATCGGACGCCACCAACGCCGAGCTCTGGAGATCTCCGATCAGCCCATGGTCCTCGATCGCCGGGTACATGGATCAATCCCTCCTTGCCATTGCCCGGAGATGGGGGGACCGCCCCGGGGACAGTTGGTCAGCACGTCGACGGGAAGACCGCCGGCCGCGGTTCGCCACCCGATTGGCGCGGCCCGAAAGGCGAACCCGCCGGCTCATGCATGGACGGGTCAGCCTGCTGCGAGAACCTTCGCCTTCTGCGCCTCGAACTCGGCGTCGGTCAGGATGCCCTGCTCCTTCAAATCCGCGAGCTCTTTGAGCTGGGTCACCATGTCCTTTTCCGGCGTGGCCGCCGCCGGAGGCGGGGCCTGGGCCTGCTGCTGCTGCTGCGCGTACTGCTGATCCTCCTGTGCCTGCCACCGACCAGCCTGTCGGCGTGACACGCGGTTGGAGACCGCCGTCGCCGTACCGGCGATGGCGGCAGTGCGGGCCACCCCTCGCAGAAGTCCCATGTCGTTCTCCTCCTCGTGAAGATGCTTCGGTCCCTAGGCCCCGACGGCG
>DATAYX010000293.1:0-2994 GCA_036272355.1 Acidimicrobiales bacterium | reverse complement strand
GCCATCCCGTGATCTCCGCCACGGCGATCCGGCGCATGGAGATGATGCTCCAGATCCTGCGTGAGGCCGGCTACGACACGGCGTCCTCGAAGACGGCCTACGCCGCGTTGCAGACGTACACGGTCGGTTTCGCGACGCTGGAGACCTCGCGGGCCGGCTGGGTCCCACCGGAGAAGACCACCCGCAAGGCGAAAGATCTGGTGGCGGCCATGACGAGCCCGAAGCAGTTCGCGAGCGGCCTGGGTTATCTGTTGGCGGGCATCGAGTGCGCGCCGGGGATGGTCTCGGGCTCGAAATAGCCGACGCGCGAGCTCAGTAGTGCCAGGGGAACGGCGACCAGTCGGGTGGCCGCTTCTCCAGGAACGCGTCGCGGCCTTCGGCCGCCTCGGACGAGCCGTAGGCGAGCCGGGTGGCCTCGCCGGCGAACAACTGCTGGCCGACCAGGCCGTCGTCGATCAGGTTGAAGGCGTACTTCAGCATGCGGATGGCGGTGGGGCTCTTGGAGTTGATCTCCTTGGCCCATTCGAGCGCCGTGCGCTCGAGGTCGGCGTGGGGGACGACGTCGTTCACCGCGCCCATCTCGTGCATCTCCTGGGCGCTGTAGGCGCGGGCGAGGAAGAAGATCTCGCGGGCGAACTTCTGGCCGACCTGGCGGGCCAGATAGGCGGAGCCGAAACCGCCGTCGAAGGACGCGACGTCCGCATCGGTCTGCTTGAAGCGCGCGTGCTCGGCGCTGGCGAGCGTCAGGTCGCATACGACGTGGAGGCTGTGCCCGCCGCCGGCGGCCCAGCCCGGCACCACGCAGATGACGGCCTTGGGCATGAAGCGGATGAGGCGCTGCGCCTCCAAGATGTGCAGTCGGCCGGCGCGCCCGGAATCGGCGGCGTCCTCGTACTCGTAGCCGGCCTTGCCCCGGATGCGCTGGTCGCCACCCGAGCAGAAGGCCCACCCGCCGTCGGCGGGCGAGGGCCCGTTGCCGGTGAGCAGCACGCAGCCGACGTCGGAGGTGCACCGGGCGTGGTCGAGGGCGGTGATGAGCTCGTCGACGGTCTGGGGCCGGAAGGCGTTGCGCACCTCGGGCCGGTCGAACGCGATGCGGACGGTCCCGTGCTCGACGGCGCGGTGGTACGTGATGTCGGTGAAGTCGAAGCCCGGCACCTGCTTCCAGGCGACCTCGTCGAACAGCTCGGAAACCACGGTGCGAGCCTAGGAGACCTGCTCGAAGGCCAGCTCCCCGGTCCCGGCGGTCGGGACTTTCGGCTGTGACCCCGGCGACGGCCCCGCCCCCTTGGCGGGCGGCCGGCCGGGTGCCAGCGCCACCACAGGTGGTGGGTCGAACGCGAAATGAAGCCGCCGGCCGTCCGTCATGGGGATTCGCTCTCCGAAGTCAGCAGGGCCCTGGTTGCCCGCTCGAGTTCGGGCAGGTCGTTCTCGACCGTCGCGGCCAGCACGGCATGCGAAGTGTCGAAATATCGGTGGGCCAGGTGATCGCGCATCCCCGCGATCTGTACCCAGGGGATCGAAGGTTCTGACGCAAGGAGTTCTTCCGGCAGGGCTTTGATCGCCTCGCCGATCTCGATGAGGCGGACCCTGACGGCGTCGAAGACGAGGCCGTCAGTCAAGTCGCCGCGACCCACGTGACCGCGTATGGCGTCGAGAGCGGCGAGGATGTCATCGAGCCGCTGCCGTTCCTCGCGGCTCACAACGGTCGAGCATCGGCCAGGATCAGGGGCGCGGCGCGGCGCTTCAGGCCATCCGCAGGCACCAAGTCGACCGAGACGCCGAGCAACTGCCCGAGCTCGTGCTGACAACGGAAGAGCTCGAAGAGACCGACCTCCGCGGGCACGTCGACCAGCAGGTCGATATCGCTTTCCGATGAGTCCTCGCCTCGGGCGACACTTCCGAACACGCGGACGTTGGCAAGCCGGTGGCGGTGCGTGATTTCCAGAACTTCGTCACGCTTCCGGACGAGCATGTCTCCGAACGGTCCCGCCGTGGCAGCGGCTCGGCGATCCGGCCTGACGAGTCCCAGCTCGAGCTCGTTCCCGGCCGCCCGGACCAATCGTTGCAGCATGGGCAGCGAGGGTTGGCGGGCGCCGCACTCGTAGGCGCTGACGACGCTCTGGGTGGTGCCGGCTCCTCGGGCGAGGTGGGCCTGCGAGATTCCGGCTCTGCGGCGGGCCTCCTTGATCAAAGCACCCGAATTCTCGTACACGACCAGGGATTATAGCGGATTGTCGATTTCTTGAGGTCGAGCGCCGGACGGAAGCATTGGGAACGAGCCGGCGCATGTACACACACGTATGCGCATATGGCGGAGCGCAGCCCTCGGAAGCCGACGAGTCGATCTCGAACTGGCTGCTTCGGTGCGGATGACACCCCTGTGTGAGGTCCTTGTAGTAAGACGTCCTGCGCCGTCGACACCGCGACGACCGGCCGGCGGACGAACGACGAGGGCCCTTGAACGTGCGACGACACCTTTGTGCCGCGGCGACTGCCGTGCTGGCGATCGGCCTCTCGACCACGCTCACAACGGTGTCCGCGGCGCAGGTCGCCGCGGCGAAGCGCTCCCCGACCTACTACGTGTCGCTGGGTGACTCGTACTCGGTCGGCTACCAACCGACCAAGGGCGCGACGCCCGGCTATGCCACTTACGTGGCGAGACACACTGGGCTCACGCTGGCCAACTTCGGCTGCTCGGGTGCCACGACGACCTCGCTCCTTGCGACGGTCGGGTGCCCGGTCGTCCTCCCGCACACGGCCGGCGGCAAGTCCTACCCCACGACGACGCAGATCGCTGCGGCGACCGCCTTCATCGCGGCGCACAGGGGCCACGTGGGTCTGATCACGGTCTCGATCGGCGGCAACGACGTCGTCCCCTGTGCGAAGGCGAGCAACCCGATCACGTGCGTCGGCACGGCGGTGTCCACGATCAAGACGAACGTCACGTCGATCGCGTCACAGCTGCGAGCGGCCGCCGGCCCGAAGGTCCCG
>DATAYX010000292.1:0-1672 GCA_036272355.1 Acidimicrobiales bacterium | reverse complement strand
GCGTCCTCCAACACCTCGGGCATCGTGTCCCAGCTCACGCTGTACGTCGCGTCCGAGTCCTCGTTGGTCTCGAGCACCGGGCCACCGGCCTTCCCCGCCGGGTCCACCGTGCCGGACATCATCATCAGGCGGTTCGGGTGCGTCGGGCCCAGGACCGAGCAGTGATAGTGGTCGCAGATGGTGAACGCGTCCGCCAACGCGTAATAGAACGGAAGGTCGGCCCGACGGTAGTACCCCATCGTCACCGTGCCGGACTCGCCTTCGTATTGGCTGCTGGTGTGCGTCGACACGAACGCGGCGTTGTCACCCTTGCCCCGGCACAGGTGCTGTGGCTTCCAGTTGTGCGTCAGGTCATGGGTGCACTCGCCGATCCCCGACTTCGAGTTGAGACGGAACGGCAGCAAATGGCTGTCGCGACCTCCGGGCCACGCCTGCTTGAACGCACCGGGGTTCCCTGCCGGGTGGTCGTCGAACCCGCGCACGCCGGGATACGTGCCGAAGTAGTGGTCGAACGAGCGGTTCTCCTGCATCAGGAAGACGACGTGCTCGATCGCCCCTAGATCCGAGCCCGCCGGCTTCGTCGCGGCCGCTGCCTGCGCCACTCCCAGATCGGCGGCCGACAGGACAGCCGCTCCACCACCCGTCAGCGCCGCGGCCAGCATCGTCCTGCGGTCGAAACGCCGCGCCTCTTTCTTTCCCCCTGCCCCCACGCTCACCTCACGCTGTTGCGATTAGTTCTGCATCGTTGTTCTTGACGTTACCCACGCGCTGGCCTACTTGATGGTGCACCACCGTCCCCGCCGGCGGCGGCCGCAACAATGCCTTGAGCTCCTCGACATCCTCGTTGGTTGGGTCGAGCCACAGGTCGAACGTCGACGGGTCGAGGATCACTGGCATGCGGTCGTGGATGCCCTGCATGTCGGCGCCGCCCGGCGCCGTGATGATGGTGCAACTCCGGATCGGCGGCGCGTCCTTGGGCGCCGCCTTGCTGTGCCAGCGCTCCGCCAGCCCGGCGAACGCCATTGGCGCGCCGTCGGCACGCGTGAAGTAATTGGGCTGCTTGCCGCCGGTCTTCAGCCGGCGCCATTCGAAGAACCCGTCGGCGGGCACGATGATGCGCCGCTCTTTGAACGCCTCGCGGAACGACGCGCGCGTCGCCACCGTCTCGCTGCGCGCGTTGATGAGCCGGCTGCCGCCTTTGGAATCCTTGGACCACCACGGGATGAGGCCCCAACGGAACGTCATCAGCGTCCGCACCGGGTCGCTCCCGTCCTTCTGGGGGCGGTCCCGTACGCCGAGCACCTCGTCGGTCGGGGCGACGTTCCAGCTGGGCTCGTGCTCGACGTCCTCGTCATCGGCCAGGGTGGCCCCGAAGTAACGGGCGATCCGTGCCGGCGGTGTGTAGAGGGCGAAGCGTCCGCACATGTCGGCAGCATTGTCGCCGACCGGGCCTCATCCGGACGCGACACCCTCTGACCTGCGGCGTTTGCCTCCTGAGCAGGCGAGGCACCGCCTCGCTATGGTACGAACATATGTTCGCTTTTCCCACCACCGGGGCAGCGCCGACCCCCGACCCCGTCACCCCCCGCCGGGAGCCCGGGGCCCCCCGGGAGCTTCCCGCCGGTCTGGCCGACCGGGTCCGGCCCACGACGCCGGTCGCCGGGCGGACCCT
>DATAYX010000291.1:0-2757 GCA_036272355.1 Acidimicrobiales bacterium | reverse complement strand
CCCGGGCGACGAGGACGAGGACCCCAACGAGAACTTCGACGGCCCCAACCTGGAGTACGGCCTACCGCCCATCTCGGCGGACCCGCCACTCCACACGTGGACGCGGCGCCTCCTGCTCCCGTGGTTCTCGCACAAGCGGGTCGACGCCTATGTGCCGCTGACGCGCGATCTGTGCCGCTCGCTGCTCGACGGATTCGCCGACAAGGGCCACGCCGACGCTGCAGCCGACTACGCCCAGCAGATTCCCGTCCGGGTCATCGCCCGCATCCTTGGCGTTTCGACCGACCTGGCCGACACATTCACCGGATGGGTCCGCGACGTGCTCGAGTTCGCCGACGACCCGGAGCGCCGCCAGGCCGGCGCCGAGGGGCTGCTGTATTACTTCATCGACCAACTGGCCGCGCGCAAGGCGAACCCGGGCGATGATCTGCTCAGCGAGCTGCTGCACACCGAAGTGGACGGCAAGCCGGTCGACGACGGCATCGTGCTGGGGATGGCCGCCCTCGTGCTCATCGCCGGGGTCGACACCACGTGGAGCGCCATCGGTTCCTCGCTCTGGCACCTGGCCTCGCACGAGGAGGACCGCAAGCGCCTGGTGGCCGAGCCGGACCTGATGCCCACGGCCGTGGAGGAGCTGTTGCGCGCGTACGCGCCGGTGACGATGGCCCGCGAGGTCACGCAGGACGTCGAGTACGCCGGGTGCCCCATGAAGGCGGGCGACAAGGTCCTCATGAACTTCCCGGCCGCCAACCGCGACCCCGAGGCGTTCGAGCATCCCGAAGTGGTGCAGCTCGACCGCGCCCACAACCGCCATGTCGCCTTCGGTTCGGGTATCCACCGCTGTGCCGGATCGAACCTTGCCCGCATGGAGCTGCAAGTTGCGCTCGAGGAGTGGCTCGCCCGCATCCCCGAGTTCACGCTCGCCGAGGGCGAGGACATCACGTGGGCGGGCGGACAAGTGCGCGGCCCGCGTATCCTGCCCGTGGTATTCCCATGAAGATCCGCGTCGATCCCGAGAAGTGCCAGGGGCACGCCCGCTGCTACAGCCTCGCGCCCGAGCTCTTCGAGGTCGACGATTACGGCCAGTCCACCGTGATCGTCGACGAGGTCCCGGTCGGGCTCGAGGAGAAGGCGCGCTTGGCGATCGCCAACTGCCCCGAGTACGCCATCGAGATCATCAGCGAGTAACCCCTGGCCAACCGGCATCCGCCGGCCCCGACAACTCCGATGACCGTCCCTTCCATCCTCCCCGACGCGCCCGTCTGGTTCCGCAACGCCGTCGCGGTGCCCTACGGCCACGGCACCGTGGAGGTCGCCGGCTGCGATGTGCACTACCTGCACTGGGGTGAACGGGGCCGCCGCGGACTCGTCTTCGTGCACGGCGGCGGCGCCCACGGCCACTGGTGGACGCACGTCGCCGCGACGTTCGCCACCGAATTCCGCGTCGCGGCGATCGACCTCTCGGGGCACGGCGACAGCGGGCACCGGGAGGCGTACGACCCCGAGCAGTGGGCCGACGAGGTCGTGGCAGTGGCGGCCGATGCCGGCATCGACGGCCTGCCCGTGGTCATCGGCCATTCAATGGGCGGCTTCATCACGGTCGTCACCGCAGCCCGCCATCCGGACAAGGTCGCCAGCGTGATCGTCTGCGACTCACCGGTGACCGAAGCGGACCCCGAGATCAGCGCGCACGACGCGTTCGGGCGTCCCCGCACCTACCCCGCCATCGAAGACGCCGTCGCGCGCTTCCGCACGGTCCCACCCCAGGAGCACTACCTCGATTACGTCGTCGACTTCGTGGCGCGCCACTCGCTGAAGGAGGTCGACGGCGGGTGGCAGTGGAAGTTCGACCGCCGGATCTTCGAACAGTTCGGTCGCGGGGTGCGGGGCCTCGCGGTGCCCTACCTCTCTCAGGTCGACTGCCGGTTCGCGCTCTTGCGCTCCGAGCATGGCCTGGTCACCCCCGAGATCGGCGCCTTCATGTTCGAGAAGCTCGGCCGGGTCACGCCGGTGATCGAGATTCCCGAGGCCGGCCACCACGCCATGCTGGATCAGCCGCTCATCCTGCTCACCGCGCTGCGCACGCTGCTCGCCGACTGGGACCACTCGGAGCCGCACCGGCGCTGAGAGCACCGGCGCGGCCCCGAGGGCCTTGGCAGGGTGGGAGACGAACGTTTCGCCGCGCTGTTATACGCCGGCGCCGGCTAGGGCCACCGCCTCGTTCTCCTCGACGAAGATCTTGTCGTCGAGGGTTCCGACCGGCTGCTCCTGGTGGCGGGCCCGGCGGATGAGGGCGAAGGACGTCACGGCCGCCGTCGCCAGCACGATGCCGCTGAAGGTGAACGCCGTGGTGTAGCCGTGGATGGCTCCCGCCTCGAGCGCCGCCGGCGTGTGCCCGTGGGCGACGATGAAGGAGGCCGTCGCAGTCGTGGCGATCGTGTTGATCAAGGCGGCGCCCAGCGACCCACCGGTCTGCTGGGTCGAGTTCACCAGGGCGCTAGCCACGCCGGCGTCCTCGGGATGCACCCCTATCAACGCCGTGCTGCTGAGGGTCACGAACGCCATGCCCATGCCGAGACTCACGATGAGCTCGGCCGGCAACACCACCGACAGGTACGTCGAGGTGACGTCGAGCGTGCTGAACAGGAACAGGCCGCCGGCCGCGAGCACCAGCCCGGTGACCATGACCATCCTGGGGCCGAAGCGGGGGAGGAAGCGGCTGGCCAACGTCGCCCCGGTGATGATGCCCATGGAGAA
>DATAYX010000290.1:0-2921 GCA_036272355.1 Acidimicrobiales bacterium | reverse complement strand
CTCGGGTGATCCCGTCGGCCAGGCCAAGGCGGGCAGTGGCCGCGGCTTCGTGGAGACGGCCCGCCGCCACCAGCGCCGCCGCCTCGGCACTTGGGCTCGAGTGCTGCTCGGATATGGATGGGCTCGATATGACGCTCTGGCAGTACCCGTCATGCCCGGGCGCCTCTGATGTCATCACAGTTCCCCTACCCACATTCTTCGCGCTTAATGACCGACCCATCTTTCGCCCGGTGGACGTCCCATTCCCCTGCCTCCGCCCTCTCGTCGGTCTGAGTGGGCGATGGTCGAGCCTGCCTCCGGTCACTGGGGCTGGTGGCGTCCAGCCGAAGCATCCCCATATCTGCCACTGGGATCGCATCTCGCCGCGGCCGTGGTCAGTTCGGGACGAATTCTCCTTCGGCCACCACCACCTCCGAGCGAAATGCGCGGTATCTCGCCGCGCCATTCCACGCGGGCGCGTGGTGCGCCTAAGAGCCTCATCGCCCACGCTGAAGACGACAATCCACGATCGCGGGAGACCAAGTGGCCCCATGTCCCCATATGAGGCTGGCCCGGGCGGTCACACCCACAACAGAAGGATGCGCCGATTGCCTCGCCAGTGGCAGACGGGACTGGGTCCATCTGCGGCTCTGTATGACGTGCGGCCACGTCGGGTGCTGTGACAGTTCGCCGGGGCGCCACGCGACCAAGCACTTCTTTGCCACCGCCCATCCGATCGTCCGTTCACTCGAACCGGGTGAGGACTGGTTCTGGTGTTACGTGGACGAGCTGCTGGTGGCGGCTTAAGCATGGGTAAGCCGAGGGCCGGGGCGGCCGTCAGGCTGGAGCCGAGGAGTGCAGAGGACTCGGTCGGCTGGGACGATGGGATCGTTCCCGACGAGACGCCCGATGTCTATGGCGCCTTCCCCCGCCTCACCGAGCGACAGCTCCGCGTTCTTGAGCACGAGGGCACGCGTCGAACGACGGCCGTAGGCGATGTCCTGTTCCATCAGGGGGACCGCGACGGTGACTTCTACGTCGTCCTGGCCGGGACCGTGGCAACGACGGAAGAAGGCGACGTCGGGGAGCAGGTCATCGGAGTCCACGGTCCCCGACGGTTCCTCGGCGAGCTCGGGTTGTTGAACGGCGAAGCCTCGTTCCTCTCTGCGGTGGTGCGCCAGCCGGGCGTGGTCCTCGTTGTACCTGTCGACCGCCTGCGCGCGCTCGTGGGTCGTGACTCCGACCTGGGCGACGTCATCCTGCGTGCCTACCTCGTCCGTCGCTCGATCCTCATCGAGCTGGGCACCGGGTTCCGCATCGTAGGCTCGCGGTTCTCCCGGGGCACCTGGCGCTTGCGCGAATTCGCCACTCGGAATCGGCTGCCCCATCGATTCGTCGACCTCGAGGAGGACCGATCGGCTGAGTTGCTGCTGCGCCAGCTCTGCGTCCGCCCCGAGGAGACCCCCGTTGTCATTTGGCACACCCGCGTGTTGCGGAACCCCTCAAACACGGAACTCGCACGCGTGGTGGGACTCTCTGGTGCAACAGGGTCCGTCTCCATGGTCGATCTACTCGTGGTTGGAGCCGGTCCTGCTGGCTTGGCCGCCTCGGTCTATGGCGCCTCGGAGGGGCTGTGCACGGTAACACTCGACGCGACTTCCGCCGGCGGTCAAGCGAGCCTGTCCCCGTGTATCGAGAATTACCTCGGCTTCCCGACGGGGATTTCGGGCTCTGAGCTCGCCGAGCGGGCCGTGGTCCAGGCGACGAAGTTCGGCGCGCTCTTATCCGTTCCGGCTGCCGTCACATCCCTCGAAGAGGTTGATGGCGCGTTCAGTGTCGCGGTGGCCGAAGGCGACAGTGTGGCAGCCCGCGCGGTCCTCATCACCACGGGGGCGCGGTATCGGCGCCCAGAGGTTCCACGACTGCGCGAGTTCGAAGCGACGAGCGTCTACTACGCCGCAACGCAGGTCGAAGCCCAGGTCTGCCGTGGTGATCCGGTGGCAGTGTTGGGTGGCGGCAACTCGGCGGGGCAGGCGGCCCTCTTCCTCGCCCGACACGCCGAGTCGGTCCGGCTCCTCGTCCGACATGGCGACCTGGGCCGGGACATGTCTCGTTACCTCGTCGACCAACTTGAGCGACACCCAGGCGTCGAGATCCACCTGCACACCGAACTCCGCGGGCTCGAAGGCGAAGGTGGAGTGCTCCGCGCCGTCGTTGTCGAGGACGACCGAACCCACCAACGCCGGACCTGCGATGCCCGAGCACTGTTTATCTTCATCGGCGCAGCTCCCCACACCGGCTGGCTGGCCGGAGATTTGGCGTTGGACGACGACGGGTTCGTGCTCACGGGGTCACTACTCAATTCGCCTGCGCAGCGCGCCGCCGTAGGTGTGGGCGCGCCGCCGCTCGCCCACCGCCCCCCACTGCTGTTGGAGACCAGCCAGCCAGGGGTGTTCGCGGCGGGGGACGTCCGCAGCGGCTCCGTCAAACGAGTCGCCGCTGCCAGCGGAGAAGGAGCGATGGCCGTGCGGATGCTGCACCAGTACCTAGAGTTGAGCCGAAGCATCTGCGCCAGCGGTTCAACAAGCTCGCTGATGTGACCGCTACAGGACCACGCGACCGCGTGATCCGCGGTGTCGCAACACATGCGAGCCTGGAGAGAGCGTCGCAACACCGCGAATTACACGAGGAGAGAGGAGATGTCGTGCTACTTCGCTACGACCCCTTTCGAGAGGTCGACCGCTCATTTTCGTTGCCGCGGCCGGTCACGATGCCTCTCGATGCATACCGCGACGACCTTGGTGTCCTGACGCTCACGATTCCGATAGCCGAGCAGGATCAGCCGCACAAAGTCCCGGTTACAGCCGGCCACGCCATGGGGAACGGAGGCGGCGGCGGAAACTCGCAAGGCTGAGAGCGATCAGATGGGCTGCCCGCGCCGC
>DATAYX010000289.1:0-2128 GCA_036272355.1 Acidimicrobiales bacterium | reverse complement strand
GCCAGGAAGATGCCCGTCGCGATAAGTACGACGAACGAGTAGAGGGCGATCTCGCCCAGCATGAAGGACCAATGGTCGGGGAAGATCTTGTCGAGCGCGACCCGACCGACCTTGGCGATGCCGTAGCGCTCGTCGAGCTCGTCGACGATCTTGCCGACCTGGCCATAGGGACCCATGGCCTTCCTCGTGCTGCGCTTCGTCCTGACTGCGGTATCGCTCATGTGGTCCGCTCGAAATAGCCCGGTCCGAGAGCCTGATCATAGGGCGCGGTGGCGATGAGGTACCCCTGGTCGTCGTAGCCGAGGGCCAATTGCGGCAGCGGGCGCGGCGCCGGCCCGAACTGGGGCACCGCCCCGTTGCGGACGTTGAACATGGACTGGTGGCACGGGCAGACGAGCAGCTCGAGCTCCTGCTCGTAGAGGCCCACCGGACAGCCCAGGTGTGTGCAGACCTTGGAGTAGGCCACGTAGCCGTCGGGAGTCCAGTTCTCTCGTCCGGGCACTGTGGTGAAGGCGCCGCCAGGCAAACGAATCAGAACCGTCTGGTCGGTGGCGAGTCCCTGGTCGGTGAACGTCACCTGGCCGTTCTCTATCCGCATCGTGTTGCGTGGGTAGACGGTCATGATGCCGCCGGGGACGAGGGTTTCCCGGCGGACGCGTCGGCCGTTGGAGTCGACGAGCACGCTCCCGGCCTTCCACTGGCTGACCTTGAACTCCTCCTTGGGCACCGGGCCGAGCGACCGCAGCAACGGGAAGGCCAGAACGATCCCCATGATCCCGGCGCCGGAGGCGAGCAGTCCGCCGAGCATCTTCCGCCGCTTGACCACGACGGCGGTGCGCTCGACGAGGGCCGCCGAGAGGGCGTTGCGCTCCTCCGGGGCCTTCGCCAGCACGTGGCGCTCCTCCACGAACGGGCCCTGGGGCATGAGGTACTTGCCCCAGGCCGTGATTCCGAAGCCGAGCGCGAACATGCCGGCGCCCAAGGCGCCGCCGAAGATCCACGGGCTCCAGTTCTGCCAGTAGGCCGCGCCGGCGATACCGAAGAACACCATCGCCACGAGGAAGACAATTGCAATGATGTTCTCCACCCTCCTCGGGTGGCGGGCCGCGTCACTCATGTGCGGATCGCTGAGTGCGGCGATCGGCATCGGCACCCGCGTGCGTGACGGCTGGTGGTCGGCGTCGCTCACGAGCGCTCTCCGATCCAGAAGCAGATGAGGGCGAGGCCGCCCACGCCGATCAACAGAGCGACGAAGCCCTCCGCCACCGGTCCCACCCCACCGAGCGCGAAGCCACCGGGGTTGGTCGGATGCTGCAGCCTGCCGGTCACATAGGAAGTGATGTCCCGCACCTGGGTGTCGCTCAGGTTCCCAGAGAAACGCGGCATGTTGGCCGGCCCCGTCCGGACGGCTTCGACGACCTGTTGGGGTGTCACCGACTTGTTGATCAAGGAGGGGGCGTTGGTGCCACTCGCCAGCGCGTCGCCCGTGCCCTCGATCGTGTGGCAGGCCGCGCAGTTGAGCGAGAAGAGTTCGGCGCCGACGGACTGGTTGGCCCCCATAAGATGAGGGAAGGGCACGGCGGGCACCCCGGGGTCGAGCGAGTTGACCCACGCGGCGATCTCGAGCGCTTGCTGCGGCGTCAGGCGGGACGGTTTGCGCTCCGCTTCGACCGCCTTGATGTCCGTGGCCGGCATCCGGCCCGAGCTGACCCAGAAGTCCACCGTGGCAGCGCCCACGCCCTGGAGGTTCGGGCCGATGGTGGCCACGGTCTTGCCGTTCACCACCATCGTGCCGGAGGCTTCGTTGCCGTGGCAGCTCGAGCAGGTCGTGGCGAAGAGCTCGCGTCCCGCCTCGATGTAGGACGCCGGCGGGTTGGCGTAGGTGATGGAGCTGTTGCCGTAGGAGAGCAAGTTCCCGTCGTGGCAGATCAGGTTGGTGCTGGTGAACGGGTTCCCGGAATCGGGTGTGGGGCTCACACCTTTCGTGTTCACCGAGCCGCAGGCCTTCAAGATGTTCGTCGACACCTGCGACGCGTCGGCATGCCCGCTCGCCCCCGCTCCGGTGCCTGGGAAGAAGACGGCCAGCGACGCCATGGCGGCCACGGAGAGGAGGCCGGCCGGCAGGAGG
>DATAYX010000288.1:0-1835 GCA_036272355.1 Acidimicrobiales bacterium | reverse complement strand
CTCACCTTGGGCCTCGTCAACCGGGTCGTGGCACCCGGCGACGCCCGCGCTGCCGCCGTCGCTCTCGCCCACCAGCTCGCCGCGCTCCCCCAGTTCTGCCTGCGCTCAGACCGCGCCAGCGCGCTCGAGCAATGGGGCATGACCGAGGAGGAAGCCGCGGTCAACGAGGCCCGTCGTGGACGCGAGGTCATCAACAGCGGCGAGACCCTGGCCGGGGCGGCACGGTTTGCGAGCGGAGAGGGGAGAGGTGGCGCTGCGATCGACTGACCGACGCACTCCTGGGACGACCTCATCCGAACGCCCCACGGTTGCCGCCTTCGACTTCGACGGCACGCTGACCAATGCAGGCAGCGCCTTCCCGTTCCTCGTCAGCGTGCGCGGCCTCATTCCCGTGCTGCGCGCCCTTCTGCGTCTTTCCCCCCGCCTGGTCCACGCTGCCGTCGTGGGCGGGACGACCGCGGACCACGTCAAAGAGAGGCTCTTCACCCGTCTCCTCGCCGGCATGCCCGCCGAAGAGCTCAACCGGCGGTCCGCGGCGTTCGCGCAGCGGCACCTCCGTCGTCACCTCCGCGACGACATGCGGCGCCGCCTCGATTGGCACCACGACCAGGGTCACTACACCGTGATCGTGTCTGCGTCGCCCGAGTGCTACGTCAGCCCGGCCGGGAGCGAACTCGGCGTGGACGGCGTCGTCGCGACGCGGTTGGCGATCGGTGGTGGTGGCCTGCTCACCGGCGGCTACGAAGGCAAGAACTGCCGTGGGTCGGAGAAGTACGCCCGCCTGGTCGGCCACCTCCGTGCCGTCGGCCCGTCTCCCGCCTCGCCGGGCGAACAACCGATCCTGTGGGCGTACGGCAACAGTCGGGGCGACCTCCGCCTCCTCGAGGCCGCCGATCACGGCGTCGATGTCGGGCGCCTGGGGCGTTTCGGTCGGCTCCGGCGTTTCCCTCGCCTCTCCGACCTCACCAACGGCGTCCGGTCCACCGGTCTCTCGTAGTCAGGTCCAGATAACTCGGGCTCTTTCGGCTGCGGCTCTGACCGCTGCTCCGTCGACGACGGCGTTGAATTCGCCGGTGGCCGGCTGTGGCGGCGCGACGAAGATCTCTAACGGTCCGTCCGGTGGCAGCGGGAAGACCCAGGCGCTGAATCGCCAGCCGCCGCCACTCCCCCCTCCGCCTCCGCCAAATCCGACAATGGGTTCTGTCGGTACTCCGCCGTCATCCTTCGGAATTCCGGGAGCTCCCGGGAAGGCGCGACCGGCGCCCCGCCCGCCCTCCCGGCCGTCGGCAAATCGGACGCCGACTCGCATCATGCCCAGAGGTCCCCGGTGAATTCTCTGCTGGAGGTCTTGCTGGCGATGGGGATTGAGTTGGAGCGCCACGTTGACCCTGAACCCGTTGGGATACGCATCCAAGGTCGGGATCGTCCAGACTGCGTCTTCGTCCTCGTGGAGCAGTGCATCGATCGCAAGAGTGGCGGGCACCGTGCCTTCCGACGGACGATCTCAGGCCGGTGGAGCCCAGACTTGTTGCGACGGCGGGATCGGGGGCGGAAGAGGATCGAAGAAGGTCATTGACCCACGAGGCTATTACTCCTGTTCCGGTCTCTCTCCTGGCCAGAAATGTGCGCCGAAAGTACGCCGCCCCGCACGCCGACGACAGCGCTCGCCAACCTCGGTCGTCGGTCAGTCGGTTTTCGGCGGGGAAATATCCGAGTGCAACCGGGTGAGCTTGGATGACTTGATCTTCCAGTCCTCACCCGCCTTCTCGTACGTTTCGTGGTAGTGCCCATAACCGGTCAGCCTCGTGCCGTCGGGCCAGATCACGATGTCGTTG
>DATAYX010000287.1:0-4585 GCA_036272355.1 Acidimicrobiales bacterium | reverse complement strand
GTCTGGATCGCACAGCCCTGCCCGGCGTGGAAGCACGCCCCCATGCCCATCATCGCGGCCAGGCCGAGGTCGGCGTCCTCGAGCACGATGGTCGCCGATTTGCCCCCCAGCTCGAGGAAGACCCGCTTCATGGTCGCGGCGCCCTTCTCCATGATCCGGCGCCCCACCGCCGTCGAACCCGTGAACGAGATCATGTCGACCTTCGGCGACAACGTGAGCTCCTCGCCCACCAGGTGGTCCGACGACGTGACGACGTTGATCACGCCGGCCGGGATGTCGGTCTTCTCGGCGATCAGCTTCCCGAGGAACGTCGCGTTCCACGGCGTGTCGGGCGCCGGCTTCACGATCATGGTATTGCCCGTCGCCAGCGCCTGTCCCACCTTGTGCAACGTCACCTCGACGGGGAAGTTCCACGGGATGATGGCGCCCACGACACCGACCGGCTCGCGCCAGATCCGCCGCGTGTCGACAGATCCCGTGATGCTCATCGCATCCGGCAACACGGTCTCCCACTCGAAGTTGTCGATCTCCTTGGCCGGCCACGCCAGTGCCTCGGACAGCGGGGCGTCGAGCTGGGGCCCGTGCGTCGTCATGACCGGGCATCCCACCTCGAGGATCAACTGCTCGCGCAGCTCTTCCTGCTCGGCCTGGAGTGCCTCGTGCAGCTGCTCGAGGCAACGCTTGCGCAGTGCGTGGTTCGTCGACCAGTCGGTCTCGTCGAAGGCCCGGCGGGCGGCGTCGATCGCCCGGAGCATTTCCTCGTTCGAGGCGTCCGCGACCGACCCGATGACTTCCTCGGTGGCCGGGTTGATGTTGTCGAAAGTCTTGCCCGAGTCGGCCTCGACCAGCTTCCCTTCGATCAGCATCCGCTGCTCCGGGTTGACCTTCACTGCTTCGGCCACGATCCTCATCCTCTCGTCGCTCGGATTCGCCCACCCCACCAAGGGCACGGCTGTCCCGCTGATGGCCGGAAAAGACCCGATCACCCGGCTGGGACGCCGGTTTCGGAGGGTATCTGACTTTGACGTCGTCGTCAAAATTGGGGCTATATTCGTCCAAGCCCCAAGGTAGTGGCCTCGCGGCCCCGAACCGGCCGGGTCGCGGGGGCCGGACCGCCGCCGTCCCGACCGTCGTCCGCTGAGGAGAAGGAGCCCCTGATGCCGACCATCGACGCCTTCCTCGAAGCCCTGACCCTCGAGCCGGTCGCCGAGGACCGCTACCGCGCCATCAACCTCCCCTCCGCCCACGGTGTCGTCTTCGGTGGCCAGCTCCTCGCCCAATCGATCATTGCGGGACTCGCCGGCCAGGATGGCAAGGCGGTCAAAACCCTCCACACCGTGTTCGCCCGCGGCGCGTTGCACGACGCGCCGCTCGACATCGCCGTCGAGCGGATGCACGCCGGCCGCTCCGTCGCCTCGAGCACCGTGACCATCAGCCAGGGCGACCAGATCTGCACCCGTTCGCTCATCCTGCTCAGCGCAGTCGAAGACGACGTGATCCGGCACGCGGACGAGCGCCGGTCAACGGCCGGCCCCGACGACGTGGCGGACCACGTCCGCGGCGAAGAGGCGTGGGAGCTGGGCATCGTCGGCAACGTGGACATCAGCGACCCTGACCTCGTGGGTCCCCCCGAGCTCGACGTGTGGGTGCGTTTCGCGGGTGCCCCCGACGATCCCGCCATCGATCAGGCCCTCGTCAGCTATTCGACTGACGGGTTCCTCATCGGCACGGCGATGCGGCCGCATAAGGGCATCGGCCAAGCCCAGGCGCACGTCACGCTGTCGACGGGCGTGCTCAGCCACACCCTCACCTTCCATGAGCGCTGCTCCGCCGGCCAGTGGCACCTCCTGGAGCAACGCGCGACCTATGCCGGTCACGGTCGCAGCTACGGCCGCGGCGAGATCTTCCGCTCTGACGGGCAGTTGGCCGCGTCGTTCGTGCAGGACGCCATGATCCGCGCTCGCTCCGGAACCGCCGGCAAGCTTTGAGAAAGAATCCCAAGACCGCGATAGCCCGTTGACAAATCAAGATGGTGGTGCCGGGGGTAAAGATGACTAGCCTCCGAAATGCACGGTGCGTGCACCACGGTCTCGAAGTTTGGAGGACCACATGACTCTCGCCAGCGAGGTACCTGAGGGGCTGGCTGTTCTGGACGCTGATTCGCATTTCACCGACGTCCAGGACCTTTGGACGAAACGAGCCCCGGCGGCGTACAAGGATCAGATCCTGCACGTCGAGGACGTCGAGGGGGAGCGGCAGTGGGTGATCGAGGGGACCCCCGTGGGCAAGGCGGGCGGGGGAAGCACGATCGACCGGGAAGGCGTGAAACATCCCTTCTTGGAGTCGATGCTCGAATGGGACTTCGAACGTGCCCATGTTGCGGCATGGGACGTCGATGCCCGACTCGAGGTCCTCGATGACATGGGTATCCAACATCAAGTTCTGTATCCCAACGCGCTCGGGCTGGGAGGCCAGACCTTGGGCGAGGTGAAAGACCTCGAATTGCGTCGCATCTGCGTGGAGATCTTCAACGACACTCGGGCAGAGATCCAAGAGCGCACGAACAACCGGTTGTTGCCCATGCCCATCCTCCCCGCATGGGACGTCGATGAATGTGTCCGCGAGGCGCAACGGATCGGAAGTCTGGGGTTGCGGGGGATCAACATGACTTCGGACCCCCAGGACCTGGGGTCCCCAGACCTGGCCAACCGAGCGTGGGACCCACTCTGGGAGGTCTGCGAGGATCTCGAGCTCCCGGTGCACTTCCACATCGGTTCGAGCCTCACCGCGATGAATTTCTACGGCCAGTACTTCTGGGAGTCCCAGGACGAGTTCGTCAAGCCTGCGATCGGCGGTTCCATGCTGTTCATCGGGAATGCCCGCGTGGTGATCAACACGGTGTTCTCAGGGCTGTTCGACCGTTTCCCGAAACTCAAGATGGTCTCCGTTGAGAGCGGGATCGGCTGGGTGCCGTTCATCCTCGAGACAATGGACTGGGAATTGCCCGAGAACGCTCCGGCGCAGGCAGCCGAACTCGGGAAAAGTCCTTCTGAGTACTTCAAGTCGAACTGGTACGGCACCATGTGGTTCGAGACCGGGCGTGGACATCTCCAGGAGCTGGTCGACAAGGTGGGGGAAGACAACATTCTCTTCGAGACCGACTTTCCGCACCCCACCGCCCTCTGGCCCAAGCCGCTGCAACATGTGCACGAGGCGATGGCCACGTTGAGGCCGGAGTCGGTCCGCAAGATTCTCGGCGAGAACGGAACGAAGCTCTACCGCCTGCCGTAGGCGCTCGCCTCTTGCGCCGCCTTCGTCAAGCCAATTTTAACTAGGCGGCAGCGTTTTCCCTGAGGCCCGGTTCCGGCGGCGGTTCGTGCGCGGCTGCCTCCCAGATCGCAGCCGCCGTCCGCACCGCCAAGAGACGCGCCACGCCCACGCCGATCCCGGTCGCGACGGCCCAACTCACGGCCTCGGGCCAAGGAGAGCTGCGGTCTGCAGCCAGCTTGGGTGGCTTCGACCCCCGAACCGCCGTCCAGATGAACTCGATGACGCGTTGCGTCGCCAACCCGGTCAGCGCTCCCGTCCCGATGGCGATCGCCTTCCAGCTGTAATTCTGCAGCGGCATGGTGAATTCCTACCCGGACTACCCCGCTCTACACGTGACTTGTTGCAGGGGTACTTCGTCCCGTGCGTCGCCGGGTATAGGTCGCGCATGGCCTACAAAAGCATCCCCCAGAGCCACCGAGACCTGCTCACCGCCGAGTTCGCCACCCTGGCCACGGTTGGTGAGGACGGGTATCCGCAGCTGTCCGAGGTCTGGTTCCTCGCGCAGGACGACCAGGTCGCTCTGTCGCTCAACACGGCTCGGCAGAAGGTCAAGAACCTCGAGACCGAGCCCGCCTGCACGCTGTTGATCCTCGACGTGGCTAATCCGTACCGGTACGTGGAGATCCGCGGCACCGCAGTCGTGGAGCCCGACGACGACTTGGAGTTCGCCCGTCAGGTGGGAGCCAAGTATGACGCCGACTTGCGGGAGAACGACGCACCTGGTGATCGCCGGGTGATGGTGCGCATCGTGCCCGTCCGCGTGCGGGCGGTCGACATGTCCGCCTGAGACTGGGAACCCCGCTCAGCCTGCGGCCAGTTGGGCGAGCTGGCGCGCCAACCAATCGTCCTTGCACCTCGTTGCCAACTGCACGGCCTGCGAATCCGGGACCATCTGATATGCGTGTGGGAGGCCTGCGATCACGTGGAGCTCACACGGCACACCTGCCTGATTGAGCCGGAGCGCATAGTCGACGTCCTCGTCTCGGAATCCGTCGATCGAACCGACCACCACGCAGCTCGGAGGAAGCCCGGACAGGTCGGCCGCGCGCGCCGCTGCCGCGTAGGGCGGCACGTCGTCCGAGCCGTAGATGTCTCCCAGGTACGAGCGCCAGCCGAACTCGTTCGACTCGGCGCCCCAGACGTAGAGACCCGCTGCACCGATCGACGGCGTCGTCTGGCGGTCGTCGAGCATCGGACAATCCAACAGCTGAAAGGCGAGGGGGAACTCCCCCCGGTCACGCACCAGAAGCGCCAG